>CAYSGL010000008.1:0-13745 GCA_964430725.1 uncultured Pseudobdellovibrionaceae bacterium | reverse complement strand
ACCTCGATCCACCCCGGCCCCGTCGTCACGCTCTACGAACTCGAACCCGCGCCGGGCACGAAAAGTTCGCGCGTGATTGGTCTGGCCGATGATATTGCGCGCTCCATGTCGGCCATTTCGGTACGCTGCGCCGTCGTGCCGGGCCGCAACGTCATCGGCATCGAGCTGCCCAACAAAAAGCGCCAGACGGTGTATATGCGCGAGATGCTGGAATCCGCCGAATACGAAAAAACGCAAAGCAAACTCCCGCTTGTTCTTGGCAAGGATATCGGCGGTAAACCGATTATTGCCGACCTCGCACGCTTTCCGCACCTGCTTGTTGCGGGGACGACCGGATCGGGGAAATCGGTGGCGGTCAATACGATGATCATGTCGCTGCTCTATCGCCTGCCGCCGGAAAAATGCCGCTTCATTATGATCGACCCGAAAATGCTCGAACTGTCCGTCTATGACGATATTCCGCATCTGCTCGCCCCCGTTGTCACCGAACCCGGCAAGGCCGTCGTTGCGTTGAAATGGGTTGTCGGCGAGATGGAAGAACGCTATCGCGCCATGTCAAAGCTCGGCGTACGCAATATCGACGGCTATAACGCCCGCCTTGCTGAAGCGCGTAAAAAGGGCGAAGTGCTGATGCGCAAGGTCCAGACCGGATTCGACCCCGAAACGGGCAAACCCGTTTTTGAAGAACAACCGCTGGATCTGACCGACCTTCCCTATATTGTTGTCATCGTCGACGAGTTCGCCGATCTGATGCTGGTCGCCGGCAAAGATGTCGAAAACGCCATCCAGCGCCTCGCACAGATGGCGCGCGCTGCCGGTATCCACCTGATCATGGCAACACAACGCCCCTCGGTCGATGTCATTACCGGCGTGATTAAAGCCAACTTCCCGACGCGTATTTCATTTTCGGTCACCTCGAAAATCGATTCGCGCACCATCCTCGGCGAAGGCGGCGCGGAACAGTTGCTCGGTCAGGGCGATATGCTCTATATGGCCGCAGGCGGACGCATTACCCGCGTTCATGGCCCCTTCGCCTCTGACGAAGATGTCGAAAACGTCGTCAATTTCCTGAAGAAACAGGCAGAGCCCGCTTATCTGGAAGAAATCACCGAAGGCGGTTTCGAAGCATCGGACGTGATGAACGCCATCTTCGGCGATCGTGACGGCGGCGAAGACAAGGTCGATGAACTATATGATGAAGCCGTCGCAATTGTCGCGCGCGAGAAAAAGGCATCGACCTCGTTCATTCAGCGCCACCTGCAAATCGGCTATAACCGCGCCGCACGCATCATCGAAGAAATGGAACGTCAGGGCGTGATTAGCAAAGCCAACGCAGTCGGGAAACGCCAGGTCCTCGTCGGCGATTATTCGGATGCTTGAAAAATAAAACCACCAAGGGACCAAGAACACCAGGCGTCTTTCTTTAAAACTGTCATCCTCCGGCTTGACCGGAGGATCTCATGCAACCGCGCATCATAAAATAATTGATTTACTATCTCTTGGTGTCTTTGTGCCTTGGTGGTAGAGATATAAAAACTCACGGTTAGGTGAAAAATGGACGTCATCGGCTTCGGCCTTGCCAACATTGATCTGGTCGCCCGTGTCGGCGAAGATTTTCTGGCGCAATTCGGACTGCGTAAAGGCCTTGAAATTCCTCTGGACGATCTCGACATGGGGCGCATGCGCGCCGCTCTTGCCAATTTCGAAGCGCTGCCCGGCGGGTGTGTCGCCAATACGCTGTGCGGCCTGTCCTCCATGGGGATCAATACCCGCTTCTACGGCAAAATAGGGCACGACGAATTTGAAACGCTCTATCGCGCGTCCTTCCATGATTACCGTGTCGCCTATGACGTGGCACCGGCGCAGGGCGAATCCTCGCAATGCGTTGTTCTGATTACACCGGATGGCGAGCGAAGCTTTGCCCAAACACAAGGCGCCAGTTTCACTCTCGATGATGCGGATATTGATTGGGCCGGACTCGCCTCGGCGCGCATTCTTTATGCGGAAATCTATGCCTGCCATTTTGGACATGATACAAAATTTTTCGAACGCCTGTGCGAGACGGCAAAACAAAATAACACCCCGCTGTACATCAAAGTCGTCGATCGCGAATACGGCACCCGCTATGCGGATATGCTGCGCCATTATGCGCGCACGAAATCGATCAGCCTGATTATCGGCAATCACGATAACCTGCCTTCCATCACCGGCGGCTATGCCCCGACCCATGTTCACGATGCCCTGCTCGACTGGCCCTGCCCTGTTTTAATGACGGCGGCGGCCAAGGGCGGCACCTATTTCGCACAGGGCGAGGCCCATAATTTTACCGTCGAACCGGTGGCGGATCCGCAAAACTCATCGGGGGCCGGCGATCAGTTTATGGCCGGTTTTATCGCGGCCAGATTGGATGGCAGGCCGATCGATGACTGCCTTGCGCTGGGGGGACGGATGGCGCGGGCCATCCTGATGCATCATCAACCAAGGCCCCCGCTGGCCGTCCGGCACAGCATCCGGTTTTAATCAGGCCGCCTGTTTTTCAAACCATTGCGGGAACGGATCGGGCAGGTCGCGGCATCTATCGGGATCTGCCAGATAATCTTCGATCAGGCATTCATCAAGACGGGCGCGGATGGCGGCTTCATCCAGTTCGTCCTTTAAACCGATAAACACCATTTCCTGCCGTCTGTCGCCATATTGGGCAGACCAGTGCTCATCGAGATTCCTGGCAAAATCTTCGGTGTCCGGCCACCTGTTTTGCGGCACACTGGCCCACCAACGTCCCATGCCGCCATGCCGGACGAACATGCCCGCCTGAGACATTTCACCGACATAATCCGGCCGCGTCGCAAGCCAGAAAAACCCTTTTGCGCGCACAACGCCGCGCCAGCTTTCATTAAAAAAACGATACAGTTTTTCCGGATGGAAGGGCTGCCGCGCCCGGTAGACAAACGATGTAATGCCGTATTCCTCGGTTTCGGGCACATGATCCTTAAAATGGTACAGTTCTTGTGCCCACAGCGGATGCGTCTGCGCCTCGTCAATATCGAACAGGCCAGTATTCATTATGCGGCCAATATCAACCTGCCCCAGCGTGGCATCAATAATGTCGGCCCGCGCATTCAGGCTGCGTATCAAGGCGCGAACGGTTTTCGCGTCCTCTTCGCCGATCAAATCAAGCTTGTTCAGGATAATGACATTGGCAAATTCGATCTGTTCAACCAACAGATCAACCAGCGTGCGATCATCGTCCGCACCAAGACTTTCCGCCCCATCATGCAGCATTTTGTCCGAGCTGTACTGCGCCACAAAGTTCGCGGCATCTACAACCGTCACCATCGTATCAAGACACGCGACATCGGACAGGCTGTCACCATTCTCGTCGCGGAAATCGAACGTGGCCGCGACCGGCAGCGGTTCCGATATGCCGGTACTTTCGATTAAAAGATAATCAAACCGTCCGGCTTGCGCCAGATCGCGCACCTCTTTAAGCAGATCTTCGCGCAAGGTACAGCAAATACAGCCATTGCTCATTTCCACCAGTTTTTCATCGGTGCGCGACAATCCGCCTTTTTCGGCAATCAGCGCGGCATCGATATTGACCTCACTCATATCATTCACGATGACCGCAACTTTCCAGCCGGACTTATTGTTCAACACATGGTTGAGCAAAGTCGTCTTGCCAGCCCCCAGAAAGCCGGAGAGGACGGTGACGGGCAGTCTGTTATCAGTCAATGGCATGGCGTATCCTGTCGTAAAAAATCAAAACGTTATATTATAACATTTTACATTCTTCAAGTCCGCAGGCGCGCCATGAAACGCGCCCATCTGAAAAACCTCTTTTCCGCCTTTATTCGGCCCGTTTTTTCCTCTAGCTATACGGTATGAAACATCTCGTCCTTATTTTGGCTCTGTTCTTACTGGCCGCACCTGCGCGGGCCGCCGTCGGCGAGCATATCGCCGATATCCAAAAGGCCGAAGATTACCTGCGCGGCCTTGGAACCGTACAGGCCGATTTCGTCCTGAAAGATTCCAACGGGACGCGCCTGTCGGGGATCTTTTCCCTCAATCGCCCTGGGCGGCTGCGATTCGATTACAACGAAGTCGAAGATTTTATCGTCGCCGACGGTTTCTTTATCTATTTCTATGATGCGCAAATGCGCGAACAGACAAACGCCCCGATCGGCCAGACGCTCGCCGATTTTCTATTGCGCAAGGATTTGCGTTTATCAGGCGATGTGACCATCACCGGCGTCACCAAGGGCGACGGCCAGACAGCCATTACCCTCGTCCAGACGAATGAGCCCGGCGCCGGCAGCCTGCAATTATTCTTCAGCGATGTCCCCTTCCAGCTAAAACGCTGGGTGGTGCGCGATGCCCTTGGCAATACGACCGAAATCATGCTGAAAAACATGAAACGCGGCGTGACTTTTCCATCAGGCACATTTGCCTATGTCGATCCCCGACACGGCAAGGGTGGCCGGTATAATTAAGCATGTTTGACGGACCGCTCGAAAAGCTCACAAAAACGCTCACCGGCCTGCCGGGGCTTGGATCGCGTTCGGCGCGCCGTGTCATTCTTCATTTGCTGACGCAAAAGGACCAGAAACTCCTGCCGCTGATCGAGGCGCTGGAAGCGGCGGCCCGCGATGTACAGACCTGCGATAGCTGCGGCAATCTCGATACGGTTTCGCCGTGCCGGATATGCCGCGATCAGGGGCGGGACGCACAAACATTATGCGTCGTCGCCAATGTCGCCGATTTATGGGCGATCGAGCGCACCGGCACGTTCAAAGGCCGCTATCATGTGTTGGGCGGCGTTCTCTCGGCGCTTGATGGAATCGGTCCACAGGATCTGAACATCACCCAGCTGGTCGAGCGGGTGAAAGCCGAATCCATTACGGAAGTGATTATGGCCCTAAGCGCCACGGTCGACGGGCAATCGACCGCGCATTACCTGATGGATATGCTGGCCGATTACCCGGCAGTCAGAATGACGCGCCTCGCCCACGGCATGCCCGTCGGCGGGGAGCTTGATTATCTGGACGACGGCACAATCGCCACCGCCCTTCAATCGCGCCGCTGATCACCGCACCACCTATTCTTTTTCGGATATATATAAAGTACAGTCGGCCGCCGCCGCCAGTACTGCCAGATGGGTCGCATGCGGCCCCTTGGCCCCGCCGCTGATAGCAATGTCGTAATAAAAACCTTCGGGCAGGTAATGGTCGGTTGCGGCGGCCTCGATCTCAGAGCCCCCCAGCGCAATATAAACCGGTCCATCGGCATACAGGCCGATCACCTTGGTTTTTGCATCGAACGGTACAGTATTCACGGCACTAACGGCGCCTGCCGTAATCTGGTGTGCGCCGCCGCTTTTCAGGCGCAGGGCGGGAATAGGGTTATTGTCCGCATCTTTGGGTAGTAACGTTGTCATTTTCTTATCTCCTTGTTTTGGTTAAAAAAACAGCCCCGCCGAGGAGAGGCGGGGCCATGAAGTAGACGGATTCGGGGTAGTGATGATCTCTTTATGTTCTATTTTTGTTCCAAAGTCAAGAACATTTTTTAAAAAGATCGCTCAAAAAGAATGAAAGGGGGAACCATAGGGCGGAACGGGCCGCCGAATCCCGAAAAGCGGGCCATAGCCTGTCCGCCCCCATGCCAGCGTCAGCGCCACCCAGCCGGGCAGAGTGATGAAAAAATGACCGTGACCGCGTACACCATACAGATCATACCAGCCCAATAATCCCATTAAACAGAGCGCGCACAAGGCAATCATCTTGTGACGCCGGGGATGCAGTAATTGCGCCGCAAACGGGCCGGCCATCGGCAACACGGCCAGCCACGGCAAAATCGCGCCCGCCGGCCCCATCGCCTGCCAACGCAGCCAGAAGCCCGACAAGCCGTCATGCGCCACAAAGTAAAAGCCCGTCCCATGAACCGTCGGCGGGAACAGGGCGGGCCACTCCGTCAGGCCGTACCGTCCCATCCCGTATATCAGGGCCGTCAAGGTCACGGCCAGCGCCCCGAAAAATCCGACGATAACAAAGCTTCGCCGAGCGGCAAAAATCTGCGCCAGAAACGCGATCACCCCGAGGCAGAAAATCTGGGCGCTGAGATAAAGCGTAATATAGAGAGCGCGGTACGGCGACATATCATCCATCGTCCCCAGATACGGCCCCGCCACAACACAGACTATCATCAGGCTTCCCGCCAACAGGACGGCGATTGAATCGGGCCGTCCCAGGCGACCCGACAGCGTATCGCTTTCCAGGCTCAACCGACGTAAAAGCGATGCCCGCAGCCGGACCGAGAGCCTGGGATGGTGCGCCTCATGCCCCGCCGCCTCGCCCAACGGATAAAGTTTGGCAAAACCGAACACCGCCCAGAGCTGGATCACCAGCCCCCAGCTCCAGCCATATTGGTAGGGCAGACAAAAAACCAGCGCCGTAAATGCGGCAAGGATAAGAAACAGGGAAAAGCTTGTGCGGCCTATACTTGTCATCGTCTAGAGCGCGTCGGCAGCCGCGACCCGCGTTGGCAGGCTATCCACCGGAACCGCGCCGTCATAGGTCAGAGCCGCCTGTTCCAGATAGTAAACCCGCCCGTCAGGGTGCGCCATCAGGCTGAGGCCCATCCCCAGCAAGCCGGTCAGGGCGCATAATATCGCATAGATATGGACAACGCGGCCGCGTGGTTTCAGGTGGGACTGTGACATGATATTGACGGTACCGTTCGACCATCCCGTCCGTCCAGCCCCGTTGCGCTTTCACCCACAGGAGAATCTGTGCCCGTCCCGCGCCGCCGAACCGTCACCATCGAAAAAATCCATATTAATCAATATTTTGCCTTTAATATTGCTTGACGACACAGCGTTTTTCGAGTCATTCTGGAACATATCGTCCCACATAGGAGCGATACAGGCATGACCAAATCGGAACTCATCCAGAAACTGGCGGAAAAAAATCCGCACCTGTTTTTGCGCGATGTCGAAAAAATTGTCGACACGATCTTTAACGACATTACAGAGGCGCTTGTTCGCGGTGATCGCGTCGAGCTGCGCGGCTTTGGCGCCTTTTCGGTCAAAGAACGCGAACCGCGTACGGGCCGTAATCCACGGACCGGCGAAACCGTCCATGTCGATGCCAAGCGCCTGCCGTTTTTCAAAACAGGCAAAGGATTGCGCGAACGTCTGAATGGCGAAAGCGGGGATGATCTCGATTCGCCGGAAGATAATTTTTACGACCGGGATTCATTTTAAAATTCCTGTCTTTCAGAGTCAGATGCCCGCCCGCAAGCGGGCATTTTTTATAAACCCGTTCTCTTTTTTCGCGGGGATGACAACGGCGAGTAAAGACGTTACAAAAGCTTTATGACCTTTTTAAAGTGGATGATCGGATTGCCGCTGGTGGTTGCCGCCATCGCCTTTGCCGTTGCCAACGGTGAAACCGTATCCTTTACCTATTCGCCGGTCGGCGAACCTTTGAACTGGCCGCTATATGCGCTCGTTCTGATCGCGCTGATGATCGGCTTTGTCATAGGCTCGCTGATGACCTGGGTGGCAGGACACAGCGTGCGCGCAGAACGGCGGGCGTTGTCCAGACAGATGAAAACCCTGCAGGCCGAACTGGATATACTCAAAGCAGAACGCGAGAAAAGCGATGCGCTGCAACTGACGGGACGCTTGACGGAAAAAGAAGATGCCAGCCGATATGAATAGCCTGCCCCGTGTTTTTTGCGCCATTGATACGCCTGATATAGAGCGCGCGCGCGACCTGATCACCCAAATCGCGCCGACCGGATGCGGCATCAAGCTGGGATTGGAATTCTTCAATTACGGCGGTCCGCAGGCAGTGCGCGACCTGATGGAAGAATCAGGCCATCCCCCGTTCTTTCTCGATTTAAAGTATCACGATATTCCCAATACCGTCGCCAGTGCGATTAAATCGGTCACGCGCCATTTCAATCCTGCCTTCCTGAATGTCCATGCGGCGGGGGGCTATGAGATGATGGCGCGGGCGCGTGAAGCCTGCCCGCCGGACACAAACCTTCTCGCCGTCACCATCCTCACGTCACTGGACGAACAGGCGATCACGCAGGTCGGCTATCAGCCGTCTCTTGCCGATCGCGTCGTGCAAATGGCCGAACTGACCCGGCGTGCGGGGCTGGATGGGGTCGTCTGCTCGTCACACGAAATTCAGCCGATCCGCGAAACCTGCGGCGATGATTTTATCCTGATGGTGCCGGGCATCCGCCCCGCCGGAACCAGCGCGAACGACCAAAAGCGCATGATGACCCCGAAACAGGCCGTTGATGCCGGAGCAACGCATCTGGTGATAGGCCGCCCGATCACGCAAGCGGACCGTCCGGCGGATGCGGCGCGGGACATTCTGGCCAGCCTTATACAATAACCACCAAGACACGAAGGCACCAAGCTATCCAGCTTTTGTCATCCTCCGGCTTGACCGGAGGATCCAGAGCCAAGCCCACTGGATTCCCCGCCTAAAGCGGGGAATGACGATTATTATTTCTTGGTGTTCTTAGTGTCTTGATGGTTAAATCTCCATCATGGCTGATGTCAAAATATGCGGAATCACAACACCGGAGGCGCTGACGGCGGCGATTGATGGCGGCGCGCGCTTCGTCGGCTTCGCCTTCGTCCCCGAAAGTCGGCGTTTTATCGAGATCGCCGTGGCCGCCTATCTTGCCCGGTTCGTCCCGCCCGACATCTATAAAGTCGGGTTATTCCAAAATCCCGACGATGCCGTATTGCAACAGACGTTACAGGACGTGCCGCTGGACATGATTCAACTGCATGGCCAGGAAAGCCCGGGACGGGTTGTTGAAATAAAACATCTAACCGGCCTGCCCGTGATCAAGGCGCTGTCCATCGCATCCGCAGAGGATTTCGCCATGGTCGAGGGATACGAAGCCGCCGCCGACTGGCTGTTGTTCGATTCGCCCAAGGGCGGCAGCGGCAAAAATTTCGATTGGTCTTTGCTGCAACAATATTGCGAGAAACATGCCCTCACCCGCCCATGGATGCTGGCAGGCGGACTGACACAAGATAATGTGAAAGAAGCATTGTCCCTGTTCGACCCCGACGCGGTGGATGTGTCCAGCGGCGTCGAAACAGACGGCGTGAAAGATCCTGATAAAATCAGGAATTTCGTTCACATTGCTTCTCAATAATGCCCTTCCCCGATCAAGTCGGGGGATGACAACGAGAGGAGATTGGCTTAAATAAACCCCATGACAGCAAATTCCTACAAACTCGGGCCGGATGAAAACGGCCATTTCGGACCTTACGGCGGACGATATGTCGCCGAAACGCTGATGCCCTTGATCCTTGAGGTCGAAAAAGCATGGCACGCCGCCCGCGACGATCAAGCCTTCTGGGATGAATTCGCCTATCTTGCGCGCCATTATATCGGACGGCCCAGCCCCCTTTATTTTGCGCAAAAAACCACCGAACATCTTGACGGGGCAAAAGTCTATTTTAAACGCGACGAGCTGAACCACACCGGCGCGCATAAAATCAATCACTGCCTTGGCCAGATATTGCTTGCCAAGCGCATGGGAAAAACCCGCATTATCGCCGAAACCGGCGCGGGACAGCATGGGGTGGCGACAGCCACTGTTTGTGCGCTGTTCGATCTGCCCTGCACCGTTTTTATGGGGGCGGAAGATGTGGAACGCCAGAAACCCAATGTGTTCCGCATGAAATTACTCGGCGCGGAGGTCGTGCCTGTAACATCCGGTTCCGCCACATTGAAAGACGCGATGAACGAGGCGCTGCGCCATTGGGTCGCCAACGTGCATGATACCTTCTACATCATCGGGACGGTCGCAGGCCCGCATCCGTATCCCGAAATGGTGCGCGATTTTCAAAGCGTTATCGGCCATGAAGTGCGCGACCAGATGGTTGAGGCCGAAGGCCGCCTGCCCGATACGCTGGTGGCGTGCATCGGCGGCGGATCGAACGCCATGGGTCTGTTCCATCCCTTCCTTGATGATCCGGATGTGGCGATGGTCGGTGTCGAAGCGGGCGGACATGGCGTGGATACCGACAAACACGCGGCCTCGCTCAATGGCGGCAAGCCCGGCGTGCTGCACGGCATGAAAAGCTATTTCCTGCAAAATGACGACGGGCAGATCACCGAGGCACATTCCATTTCCGCCGGCCTCGATTATCCGGGCATCGGGCCGGAGCACGCCTTTCTGTTCGATGAAAAACGCGTGGACTATGTCTCCGTAACGGACACCGAAGCGCTGGACGCCTTCAAACTGATGGCGAAACTCGAAGGGATTATTCCGGCGCTGGAACCCAGCCACGCCTTCGCCCATGTTATCAAGCTGGCCCCGACCCTGCCCAAAGACCACCTTCTGGTAATGAATTTATGCGGTCGTGGAGACAAGGATATTTTCACCGTCGCGGACAAGCTGGGCGTCACCATATGAGTGAGATCGAAGCGCAGCAAATCGGCGGCTTTACCGTCATCGGCATTTCCACCACCACGGTGAACAAGGACGACCGGGCGGTCGCCGACATCAACGCCCTGTGGCAGCGTTTTTTCGAAGAGGCCGTCGGCGATGCCATCCCGCACAAGGACGGTGCGGCGATTTATGCCGTTTACCACGATTATCAGGGCGACCATGAACAACCGTATAGCCTGACCATCGGATGCCGTGTTCAGGGGGGCGATGTGCCCGTACCTGATGGTATGCAGGCCATTTTCGTCCCCGAAGCGGATTACGCCGTGTTCGCCGCGCGCGGCGAACAGCCCAAGGCGTTGATGGACACATGGGGGGCGGTATGGAAATCCGACCTGCCCCGCACCTATAGGTGCGACGTGGAAATTTACGGCCCCCGTTTTTTTGAGGATGGCCTGCACGAAATTCTTGTTTGCGTGGGCGTGAACGCATGAAACGCGTCTGCGTCATTGGTTGCGGCGGCGCTGGGAAATCCACTTTTGCCAAAAAACTCTCGGCCCGAACCGGCCTGCCCGTGTGCCATCTTGATACCCTGTTCTACCAACCCGGCTGGGTGGAAATAGATCGTCCTGAATTCGATCACAGGCTGGATGAATGGCTGAAACGCAGCCAATGGATTATCGACGGCAATTTCCAGCGTACTATGGCGAGGCGGCTACAAACAGCGGATACCGTATTTTTCCTCGATTTCCCGACATGGCGCTGCCTGTACGGTGCGCTGAAAAGATTGGCGCAATATTACGGACGGCGCCGCGACGACATGGCTGAGGGATGCCATGAAAGTTTCGACTGGCCCTTTTTGAAACAGATTTTTTCTTTTAGAAAGAAATCTCGGCCCGATATAGTGCAGATACTGGAAAATAACGCTTCGCATTGCGATGTAATTATTTTGCAAAATGACAAGGATGTAAAAAACTGGTTTATTCGGGAATACTCAAAGGACGGCCATGACACTGGATAATCGTATTGATCAAAAATTTGCCGCGTTGAAGGCGGCGGGGAAAAAGGCCCTGATCACCTTCATCATGGCCGGGGACCCCGACGAGGCGCGTTTTGTCGAGACGCTGCACGCCCTACCCGCCAGCGGCGCGGACCTCATCGAAATCGGCATGCCCTTTACCGACCCGATGGCCGACGGCCCCGTGATTCAAGCCGCCGGACTGCGCGCCCTCGAGGGCGGCATGACGCTCAAACGTATCCTGCAACTGGTGCAGCAATTTCGCGAACAACACGACACGCCGATCATTCTGATGGGCTATTTTAATTCCATTCTGGCTTATGGGCCGGAGAAATTCGCCTGTGATGCCGCACAATCGGGTGTGGACGGTGTGATTATTGTCGACCTACCCCCCGAAGAAGCGGGTGAAATCACCCCCTATTTGCAAGATGTCAGCCTCGACCTCATCCGCCTTATCACCCCGACAACGGATGCAGCAAGGCTGCACAAAATTTTAGAGGGCGCCTATGGGTTTTTATATTACGTATCGATCACCGGCGTGACCGGCACCAAAACCGCCAATGCCGCAGAAATCGGCCAGCATATTGCACAAATAAAGCAGCACACCGACCTGCCTGTTGCCATTGGCTTTGGCATCAAAACGCCGGAAGACGCAGCAAAAATGGCGGCGATTGCCGATGGGATTGTCGTCGGCTCGGCCTTGATCGAAAGCGACGATATTCCCGCCAAGGTAAAATCGCTGGCCAATGCGCTGGCCGCTTAATGACATAAACACCCAATAAAACACTTGGCCTGCGCCCCTTAGGGCGGCTAATATCCCCCTCGTTTACCGATAAGAGGACCTTTATATGAACTGGCTTACCAACTTCATTCGCCCGCGCATCAACTCGCTGGTCGGGCAGCAAAAAGAAGTCCCCGACAATCTCTGGCAGAAATGCGAGAAATGCGAAGGCATGCTGTTTTATAAGGAGCTGAGCGCCAGCCACAATGTCTGCTATCATTGCGGCCATCATCTGGCGATGGATGTGGCGGCACGGCTCAAATTGCTGTTCGATGACGGCAAGTTTGATAAGATCGCCATTCCCAAGGTTCCGCACGACCCCTTGAAATTCAAGGATCAAAAAAAATACGGCGATCGCCTGAAGGCCGCCCAGACCAAAACCCGCGAAGACGATGCCTTGTTGATCGGCAAAGGCAAGATCGGCGGTGAGCGTGCTGTGATTGCCGCGTTCAATTTCGCCTTTATGGGCGGATCAATGGGGACGGCAGTGGGCGAAGGCATCGTCCGCGCGGCCCAGGAAGCCGTCAAGGACAAGGCCGCGCTGATCGTCATTCCGGCCTCGGGCGGCGCGCGCATGCAAGAAGGCGCGTTCTCGCTGATGCAGATGCCGCGCACCATTATCGCCGTCAATATGGTGAAAGAGGCGGGCTTGCCCTATATCGTCCTGCTGACCAACCCGACGACGGGCGGCGTATCGGCCTCGTTCGCCATGGTCGGCGATGTCCATATTTCCGAGCCAGGCGCGATGATCGGCTTTGCCGGACGCCGCGTGATCGAGGAAACGGTGCGCGAAAAGCTGCCGGAAGACTTTCAGACGGCAGAATATCTGCTGGAGCATGGCATGGTCGACATGGTCGTCGAACGCAAGGATCTAGCCGAGACGATTGGCCGCATTCTTGGCCTATTGATGACCCCGCAGCAAAAAACCAAACGCGCCGCCTAGATTTTCCCTTTTGTCATCCTCCGGCTTGACCGGAGGATCCAGAGCCACACCCGCTGGATTCCCCGCCTGCGCGGGGAATGACACCAAATGGTAAGGATTGATGCCTTGGTGGTTTATTTTCGGGCTATCTTTTTTTGCGCAGTATAATATTTTGCGGCCATGACCTTTCCCATCGAAACAGGGGCCTCATCCGATCCAGCCGTTGAACAACGGCTGGATGATTTGCTCAACCAGATGTACGGCTTTTATCACAGCGAGATCGACATGTCGCTGGACCGGGTCACGCGGTTTCTGACACAGCTCGGCGATCCGCATTTGCATCTGCCGCCGGTGGTTCACGTCGCCGGAACGAACGGGAAAGGCTCTACAATTGCTACGTTGCGTAATCTTTTTGAAACAGCCGGCTTTTCGGTTCACTGCGCCACCTCGCCGCACCTGGTTCACCCCACAGAACGCATCAGAGTCGCAGGAAAACTCATAAAATCCGAGGCTTTGGTGGCGCTCCTCGAAGAATGTCTGGCGGTGAACCGCACCGAGCCAATCACTTTTTTCGAAATGTTCATGGCCACCAG
>CAYSGL010000007.1:0-13829 GCA_964430725.1 uncultured Pseudobdellovibrionaceae bacterium | reverse complement strand
AAAACTTACACAGCTTGCTGAAACGTTTGAAACATCGATCGGATCGATCATCGACAATGTTTCGGCAGCAGCGTCGCAGCTTGAAGCCAGCGCCCGCGCCTTAGCCGATATGTCAACGAAAACATCCACAGGAGCGGAAAAAGTCGCACTGACATCAGATCAGGCATCAAACAATATTGCCGCTGTATCGTCTGCCACGGAGGAAATGTCGGCCTCAATCGCCCAGATAGCCGAGCTTGCCGATAAATCCTATCGCTTTACCGAAGAAGTATCTCAGCAAACACTCCGTTCTTCGGAAGAAATGGTGCAACTGGGGCAGACAATTCAAAATATCAGCGAAGTCGCCAATATTATCTCGACGATTGCGGAACAAACGAATTTGCTTGCCCTCAACGCCACAATCGAAGCCGCCCGCGCTGGCGATGCAGGGAAAGGATTCTCCGTTGTTGCCTCGGAAGTCAAAACACTGGCTAACAATACGACAAAAGCAACAGAAAGAATCAAAACGCAGGTAAGTAATATCATCGAACGTAGTAATGAAACGGCTTCGTCACTGGAACTCGTTCAGCAGACAATTTCCCAGAGCACCTCAATGTCACATGAAACCGCAAAAGCCGTGGTTCAGCAGAAAGAAGCTGTTCAGGAAATCGCCCAAAATGTTGAGCAAACAGCCTCTGGAACGCAAGACATAGCCGCGAACATTCAAAATATCAGTCAGAGCGCACAAAATGTCAGGGACTCAGCCGAAGGAATTCTCAATGCTGCACAAGATCTGGCACAGCAAGGCGTGCATTTAAAAACGACGGTACGCGACTTTATCGAGTCAATTCGCACGTACTAGCGATCATACACAATTTTTCGTGAATAAGTTGTAGAAACTCGGCTTTTCGATTGATTTTGCACCTATAGGCTGTACGAATAAGCAATAATCTTTTGCATACAATCGTATCGCCGACATAATATGAATATTCTTCGAAAGATAATTATAGCTATCTTATTCCTCACGATCGGCGCGCCCCATGCGGGTATGGCAGCGCCGGACAAACCACCTCCGGCGGCCCGAACATTGCCCTTTGCCGGTTTCAAGCTTTCCCCATCGCTGTCGATCAAAACCGTCTATGACGACAATATTTATACCGAAGCGCGGCGGCCCCAAGGGGATCTGGCCACGCATATCGCCCCATCTTTGCGGCTTGAACGCGGCGATCGGGATAAATCGATTGTCTTCAAAGCCGGGGCCGAGCAAGTTCTTTACGCGGGCGATTCAGATGACAACTATCTCAATTACAACGCCTCGATCAACGCGAAATATCGCTTTGATAAAGCAACCCAGTGGATCGGGTTCGCCGATCTGCGCCGCAAACATGCCAGACGCGGTGATAATTTCGCCAACCCCGACAGCGATGCGGCCGAGCCTATCCCTTATGATGTCATGCGCGCCAACAGCCGAATTATTCACAGCATCGGCGCATGGCAATTCCGTCCCTATGCGGGTGTGACACGCTATGAATATCACAATGTTGACCGGATCGACGGAACGCGGATCAATCAGGATGCCCGCGACCGGACGGAATACGAGCTGGGCGGGCAAATCCGCTATGCCTTGCAAAAGGGGCTGAAACTTGTTTTCGAAGGTCACCTGATGCCCCGTCATTATGATGATGGCGGAAATGCCGCGCGCAGTTCGGAGGCCGCAACCTATCTGGCAGGGTTTCATTTCCAGCCCTCAAAAAGTTGGTGGATCGAAACGATGGGCGGTTACATAACCCGCGACTACGATAAAACAATCTATGACGATATCGACACCTATGCCTGGCGGGGCGGATTGAACTGGCGGTATCGGGATGGCGCGCTGGCGCGGCTGCGCCTGAACCGGTCAATCGCCGAAGTCACGGAAAACGGCGCTGGCGGCGCGATCCGAACGGATATACGGGCCGATATATCTCACCCTTTTACCACTGCGCTGACAGGAAAAATGGGCGCCCGCTATAAACTGATCGACTATCAAGGCGGTAACGGCGCCGACAATGGCACTGATGACCGCCGCGATCATTACCATCAGCTTTCAGCAGGCCTGACCTATAGCCTGAATGACGCGATCACGCTCGATGCGGATTACGCCTTTACTGCCCTCAACAGCAACAAGGACAGCGCCGACTATCAAAGCAACAGCCTGACGACAGGCCTCAACATCCGGTTTTAAATGCTATGACATCTATATATATCAACAGCCGAAAAACCATACATTCTCTGCGTCGCCTGGCGATCCGGGCGATCGGTGCACTTGGCACGCTCTCGCTTATCGCCACACCGGGGACAGGCTGGGGCATGCCACCGGAAAAAGTAACGGCGGAACATAGCGCCGATGACCGCATTGCGCGTATAAGCGATTCAATCGCCCATGCCTTGAGGTCTGCGGAGGCACCCTCTGCCGTGACCGGTGTAATTCGCGAGGCATGGATTCAACATGCCGGTACGCCGCCCGGCGATATGGCGGCCGCGATTAACCGCCTCAACCTGCCTGAATCAAAGATGTCCGCCGCCATCGAGGGGATGAGCCTTGCCAGTGGTATGGGGCGCGACGAAATCATTGTTTTGTTGGTAACCAACACATATGAAACAGGCGGGTACGCCCCTGCCTATGCCCAGCTGCAAGGTCTTGCCCAACAATTTGGCCCGGACGTTGTTGCGGGGGCGCTGGCACGGTTTGATACAGCCGCCGGCGGGGACGACAGTGACACGGACGACCAGGATGGCGCAGCCGACACCCCTCTTCTTTCTTTATATGATGGATAGGGGCATGATTTTTTTGTTGACGCGGATGCCCGAGTGTGATAGGACTATATTCATAAACGGGAGACGTGCGCCTAAAACGCCGCTCCCGTTTTTTGTTTATTCCCCGATCACATATAATTCTGGAGATCCTCATGCTTGTAACATTGGGGCGCGGCATGGCGCCCGCCCAAACATATCAGGCCGACAAAACCATGTCCGGCCTGCTTCCCACGTGCGTATTCGACATCGACGCCACGCAGGAATCCTCCTACCCCGGCACAGGCCAGCTGCTGATGAATAATATGCCCAGCCCCGCCGACGGTTCCGAGCAATCCGCCTATGATTTTTATCTGGGCACGAACAGCGCCGCGACATCGACCGATCCATCCTTTGTTGGGGCCGCCGGCGATCCGGATGCCTGTTTTTCCTTTAATGGCAGCAACGTTCTGACACTCGCGTCGGGCAACAATACGCCCTATCTCAACAATTTGCCCAAAACGTCGGGCGGCAGCCTGCCGGTGACGATGGCGCTTGCGTTTCGTGCCACTGACGAAACCACATCACGGTCCTATATGGGCGGCTATGTTTTCAGCCAGCCCGGTGTGCGCCTGATCTGCCTCAGTACCGAACAAATCCGCCTCGCACAGGGAGACGGCATTACGACCGCCGATACGGACGGGCCGATCCTGACCCCCGGCAACGACTATCTTGTGATTTTTTCACTGGATGCGGCAGGCAACTGGTCGTCGTGGATCAATGGTGCGAAAAACAGCGGGTCGATCATACTGGTATCCAACACAACGGACTCAGGGCCGTTTCGCCTGATGCACAACGCCGGTAACGGCGCGCGCCTTTATGCCGCCAGCCTGTTCAACATCGCCTTTACCGATGCGCAGGCAACAACATTGCGCGGCCTGTATCAGACCCGCCATCAAAGGAGCTATGGCGCATGAGGCAAAAACGTCAGCTTGTCATCTACAGCATGGGCGCGGACGGCAGCGATGTCCTATTCCGTACCCTTGCCAAAACGCCAGATGTCAAGGTACGGCGCGTCCAGACCTTATCATGGAAGAAGATTGCCGCCACGCGTATGCTTCACGCTGGCGGACGTTGGCTGAACCCTGTCCGTACAAGCGAAAAAATCATGCGCGAGGAATGGACCGGCGCCACGCCTCTCTATTTCATTACGCTGGCGGCCGATCCGTTCGCCAGCCATATACGCCGCAGTTTTCATCGTCTGTATCACGCCGCGATTCCGGCCAATGATATGGCGCTGGCGATGTATGATGCATCGCATGCACAGTCATGGTTTGAAAAAATAGACCCCGCGCACAGTGCGCAATGGTTCGCTTGCGATTATGAACAGGTGACGGGCATTTCCCTGCGCGACAGGCCGCTGCAGGATTATAACAGCTTTACCGTCGGCAAACATCAGTTTCTGATTTTATCCGAAACACTTCCTTTTGAGCGCCAATGTGAGATTATCGCCGAGTTTATCGGTCACCCTGTTTCCGCCGGATCTCCAGAAAAAACTGAGGTCGTTCAGGATTATCTGATCAAACAATATGGCCGGCTGTTAATCGAACAAAATAAATCCGCCTTCTATGATACGCCATGGATGGAATATTTATACAGCGCGAGCGAGCGCGAAAAAATGGCCGCGTCATGGATGGAAAAATCATCCCTGCCTGCCAACATTGTACACAATAAAAAAGACAGAGCGATTGTAAACGCGCTGGCCACCTATACGCGCCGCGATGGGCATATCATTAAGCCCCTCGCGCTTTGGCGCGCACTAAAATCACCAACGCCGCGCCACGGCCTGCACATCGAAAACCTGCAATCTCAACGTGATGCGATGGTGTCCGGTATTTCCCTGACACCACGAAAGGCGCCGGTGTATGCGCCCAAACCGAAAACCGTTTTGTATACGCCGCATCAATCGCGCCCCTATCATCATAGCGGGTATGCATCGCGCACCCATGCGATTACAGGTGCGTTGCGCCATCAGGGATGGGATATGCATGTTTATACGCGGGCCGGATACCCCGCCGATACCGGCATAAAGGACAATATAACCGCGCAAGCGCTGATTGATGACCGGCTTTATCATTTCGATACGCGCACACAATCGGGCAAGGATGACATGCCGCTTGATCAGTATATTGATCAGGGGGCGACCTATCTGTGTGAAGCGGCAAAAAAGATCAACGCCCGCCTGATTCATGGCGCATCGAATTACCTGTGCGGGCTGCCCGCCATCGAAGCGGCGCGAAGGCTCGGCATTCCATGCATCTATGAAATGCGCGGCTTGTGGCATATTACCCGATGGGCAAAGGACCCGAACTACCATCAATGCGACCAATTCGCGCTCAGCCAAGCATTGGAAATGCAATGCGCACGCGAAGCGGACCATATACTGGCAATCACCGACGCGCTCAAGAAATGGCTGGTCGATCAGGGAATTGAATCGCATAAAATATCCGTTGCACCGAATGCCGTCGACACGGACCGTTTTACTCCGCTGCCCTATGATGCCGAATATGCCGCCAGCCTTGGCGTAACCGATAAAATTGTCATCGGCTATATCGGGTCATTTGTTTCGTATGAAGGATTGGATCTTCTTCTCGAGGCGGTCGCACGCCTTCCCAAAGATATACGGAACAGAATAAAAATTGTCTGGGCGGGTGACGGCCCCATGCTGGAACCATGGTTAAAACTGGCCGATACGCTAAATATCCGCCACCTGCTTTTATCGCTCGGTCGTATCCCCTTTGAGGCAGTGCCCGGATTATACAGCATTATTGACATTGCCCCGTTCCCGCGATCGGGGGAGATGGTTTGCGAAATTATTTCCCCCTTGAAGCCGTTTGAGGCAATGGCCATGGGAAAGGCCGTCATCGCTTCTTCGGTCCGTCCTTTGGCGGAGATTATCAATCACGGCGAAACAGGCTTTATTCACGAAAAAGATAATGCGCAGGATTTATCCGACAAACTACTGGGCCTGATATCCGATCAATCGTTACGGCAATCATGCGCAAGAAAGGCGCGCGAATGGGTATGCCGATCACGCCGGTGGGATTTAACCGCCGAAACCATCACCGGCGTCTATGACAGGGTCGCGCCATGAAACGAAAAAGCATCATCCATCTGATCATCGCGACGCGTCCCAATATAATGAAAATCGCTCCGCTATATCACGCGCTTAAACAACAATCATGGGCGGAGCCGGTTCTGGTACATACGGGACAGCATTATGACGATGCAATGTCGGATGGATTGTTGCGGAATTTTTCCCTGCCCAGACCCGATTTTCACCTTGGCATCAGCGGAAAAAGTCACGCCCAGCAAACCGGTATGACAATGATTGCCTACGAAGCGCTTTGCCTGTCGGACAAGCCCGATCTGGTCATTGTGCCAGGCGATGTCAATGCGACACTGGCATGCGCTCTATCCGCCAAAAAACTGAATATATCACTGGCCCATCTTGAAGCCGGATTGCGCAGCCACGACCGCACCATGCCCGAAGAGATAAACCGGCTGGCCGTCGATGCGATTGCCGACTGGCATTGGACGCCATCACCCGACGCAACAGAGAATTTACAGCGGCAGGATATTGCCCCCTCTCGTATACGCGAGGTCGGTAACATAATGATTGATGCATACCACATGCTATCACACGACATTCACCGCAAGGCCGCTTTTGCGCAATATGGCCTGATCCGGTCGGCATATGCGGTCGCGACTATACACAGGCCGGCAAATGTCGATCACCTGACACAACTCAAGCATATCGTGAATCTTCTGGGACGCGCCTCAGAAAGAATACCGTTGGTTATTCCCCTTCACCCACGAACGCGCGAGCGGTTGATTACCATGGGGGAAATGGATGCCTTGAGCGACAATAGGCGCATTACGTTGATCGACGCGCAACCCTATATCACCTTTATGAGTCTGGTGAGCAATGCCCGCCTTGTTATCACGGATTCCGGCGGCGTTCAGGAAGAAAGCAGTTATCTGGGCATCCCTTGCCTGACATTACGCGAGAATACGGAACGCCCGATTACCGTCACGCATGGCACGAACAGGCTGGTCAGCCTTGATACGCTGCTTCCCGCGCTTGACAGGATTTTATCGTCACCTGTCCCTGCGCGCCCCGTCATTCCCAAATGGGATGGCAAAGTGTCGGAGAGAATTATCGATCATATCAAAGAGATATTATGCGTTCCGGCTGCCAGATATGTATCCAGACTAGAAACTGCCGCATAATGCGTTTTTTACTCCCGCTGTTCAGCCAGAGATATCGCACCCGCATGCGACGCAGACAGACCGGATCGATACTGTTGGTAATAAGAATATAACGCGGATCGGGACGATAACGGCGCCTGAATTCCTCGACCGAAATATTAATCGCCAGAATGAATATCGGCTTTTCTGTCCCACCCTTTTCATTTTTATTGCCATGCCGCCGATGGATGATTTTTGCCAGGCGCCGGATCATGCGCGCTGATATGGAATCGGGAGTGGTAGAAATAATCGCACCCTGCCGTTTTGTATGACCGACCCCCAAGTTACGCGTAATAGCGCTCCAATCCGCATGCCATTCAAGATCAGGCCTTGTTTGTTTCGTCAAAGAGACTAGCACATGCGAGAATCTGTGAATGTCATCACGTCGGCATAAGGCGGCCCACCCTTGACGTTCTGCATAACGCGCGCGGGCCAGTTGGTCATCGCGCCCTTCATCTTCCTGAGGCATAAAAATACAGGGAACGGATGTCGATAATATTTCGTGGTAGGCGTTATATCCCGCCGCGCTGACAATCAAATCAAAGGCGTTGTAATATCGCGCCAGATCGGTGCGCTCAATGATGGTCGCATCCGGTATATCATCCGGTGCCTGCCCCGACATCGGCCAATGGGCAATGACGGGATGATACCCCGCCATAATCAAACAATCGGCCAGATAGCGCGTAAGGATATGATCGGCATTATTTTGTGCCGATCCCGTCATGATCAGGACCGTTTTTACCGCATCAACGCCCAGTTCGCACAACGCATCTTCCCGCGCCAGAGAATCTTGCGTGTATCGAACGGGTTTTGTTTCCAGATACGCGGAAGGTGCGCAAAAAGTGTGTGACTGCGTACGCGTCGGACCTGTATCCTCACCTCCTGCAAGGTCGCCCGGCTCGATCACAAGATCGGTCAGTGCTTGCGGGGCAAGATAGGCGGGATGCGTTAACGGGTGCCACATGCCGCGCCGCACCCATACCAGATATATATCCTTATACCCCGATAAAGCCGCCAGCAAACCGTCCGGCAAGACATTCCCGTCATAGAAAATATGCGTCGGGCGATAGGTACGGATGAAATCAAGTACCAAAGCGCGCGTATAATCATGCGCATTATGGCCGGATAGATCGAGATATTGCGCACTGGGCGCATAGGAAAGCGCATCGTCCACCAGCGCTGCCGAAAGGCTGAGAAAGGCGCAATCGCCATATTGTTTCAAGCCTTGCGCAAAGGCGCGCATGCGGCTGACATGACCAAGACCATAGCCGTTCGACACAACAAAACCAAAACGCGGAGAATCATATTCGGGTTTTTTATAAACCGGCAGGTTATCCAGCCGCCCGTTATCATAGTGCCACAGCCCATCAACCAACCCCGCCAGCCGCTTGCGGCTTAAAATCGTGCCATCGCCCAGATAGCTGTTTGGCAAATGATCGCGCAGCGCCAGCGCAGAAAGACCGGTTTTCTTCTGTGACAATATGAGCGTGTCCGTATACGGAGCATTTGTTGACAGCGCGGCGGTAAACTGCGCCCATTGCGCCTGATCTCCATACAGGGCGTCTATATCATCGACCAGTATGCCGGCTTTCGTCACAAACTTTGTCCATCCTCAAGGAAGTCATTGAACTTCTTTTATTTTTTCGTCAGAATCAGACAATGTCAAACAAAGAGACTATGATGCCCCTATCACCCAAAACACCTGATTGCTTCCTCTCGAAACCAACAAAGACCGCTATCCCCCTGATCGCCGTCAAGGAAGGCAGTTTAAAAAAAACCGACGCGGCATTGGCGCGCCAGATGCGTGAGGAGCGCTTTTCGGGAAAGGACGGCGAAGTCCTTGTTTCGCGCGGCAAAGACGGCGCTATCAACGCCGTGTATGCGGGCGTGGGAAAAGATATCAGCCCCTACGCGCTTTGTGCGGCCTATCAGACGCTTGCCGGTATGACGCTTGACCATACATTCACTCTATCCGGCTCACTGAATGCAGAAGAGCAAACGCAGGCCGCCATCGGATGGGGATGGGCTGCCTATCAATTTGATCGTTACAAAAAATCGACCCGCCGCCCTGTCAAACTGGCATGGCCGGACAAGGCCGATAAGAAACAGGCCGTTGCCATGATTGAGGCCGTGTGTTTCCTGCGCGACCTTGTGAATACACCGGCCAATGATCTTGGGACAGACGAGCTGGCCGCCGCCGCCAAATCATTGGCCGCTCAGCACAAAACGCAAGCAACGATTATCAAAGGGGCGAAAATTGAAAAAGAATTTCCGATGCTGTATGCCGTCGGCAAGGCCAGCGCGGATAATCCGCCGCAAATGATTGATGTGCGCTGGGGAAAAGCCACGCACCCGACCTTATGCATTATCGGCAAAGGAATAATCTATGATACCGGCGGGCTGGACCTGAAACCGTCGCCGCATATGTTGTTGATGAAAAAGGATATGGGCGGGGCGGCCCATGCGTTGGCGCTGGCGCATTTGATTATGAGCCTGAAGCTGCCCGTCAACCTGCGCGTGCTTATTCCAACGGCAGAAAATTCGATCGACGCGCAATCGTTCCGGCCCGGCGATATTATCCAGAGCCGCAAAGGGTTGAGTGTGGAAATCGGCAATACCGACGCGGAAGGCCGTCTTGTCGTCGCCGATGCGATCACTTATGCGTCCGAGGACAAGCCGGACATGATGATCGATTTTTGCACGTTAACGGGCCATGCGCGCGTCGCGCTCGGCTTTGATATACCGGCACTGTTCAGCAATAACCAACGTATCGCCGATGATATCAGGGATATATCGATGCAAGCACATGATCCGGTCTGGCCCCTGCCGTTGTGGAAGAAATATCTATCGGAAATGAAAAGCCAGTGCGCGGACATATGCAATGACGGGCGCGGCGGCAAAGCTGGTGCCATTCACGGCGCGTTATTCATCCATGAATTTTCCGATCCGTCGATCGACTGGGTGCATCTGGATTGCTATGCGTGGGAGCAAAATGGTCGCCCCGGCAGACCGCAAGGCGGCGCCGATACCGGCCTGCGCGCCGTGTTTGCGTGGATTGAAAAGAAATATTCTAAATAGAGCGTAAAATATCCGCCGCAAATTCGGACAATGTATCATCACGCGCGCCCATCACGACGATACGATCACCCGCCATCGCGCTTTTCAGTATCTCTTTTTTCACGGCCTCGCGATCTTCGCAAACACGCGCCTGCGGAATAAGGGCCGCGATATCTTTCGATCCGATGGACCGATCGACGGTTCCTCCCGCATAATACGGTTCGACCAACAGCAATTTATCTTCCGCGCCCAATCCATGCGCGAAACAGTCGGCGAGATCGTCTTTCAACAATTTTAAAAAACCGTATCCATGCGGCTGGAAAAAGACGATCAAGCGCCCGGATGTTTCTTTTAACGCCGACAGGCTGGCGGAAATTTTATCGGGGTTGTGGGCGAAATCGTCGATGACGGTAACCCCGCCTTTCTCTCCCACGGTTTCCATACGGCGCTTGATGCCGGAAAAACGCGCCAGCGTTTCCCTCGCCCGATTTTCATCAAAGCCCAGCGCCCGTATCACGCCCAGCGCCGCCAGTGCGTTCGATATATTATAGTGCCCCGGCACTTGGAGGGACACCGGCCCGTCCGCCATGCTATAGGGAATGATTTTTTCCTGCGGCAAATCACGCGCCAAGGCGCGGACGGTTTCGGAATCGAAATTCAACACCGCCTTGTCCGCTTTCATTAAATAATCGCGAAACAGAGGAAGAAGCTCGTCCATCGGCTTATGGTCCAGCGCGATATTGTTCAATACCGCAACGGTCGGATAATACCGCGCGATCGACCCGTCGCTTTCATCAGCTTCCATCACAAAAATATCCCCTGCCCCAACCAGCGCCGAGCAATAAGGATTATCCTGCGCATAATCACGGAATATACCGCCATTCATAACCGTGGGATCGCATCCCATTTCTTTCAATACAAAACCCAGCATGCCGGTCGTTGTTGTTTTGCCGCTGGTTCCCGCGATGGCGATGCGTGTCTTTGCGCCGTTGAAAAATTCGGCCAGCAGCGCCGAGCGATGGATAATCTCGATTCCCTTTTTCTTCGCCGCTTTGATGTCGGGGATTGTCTCTTCAACCGCCGTGGAAACAACCACGCGCGCCACATCCCCGCTTACCCCCGATCCGTCCTGAGGATACAGATCAATGCCAAGGGATTGCAGGTAGGAAAATTTTTCGGGCGTTCGTCCCTGATCATAAGAGCGGTCGGAGCCCATAACACGGTACCCCATACCATGGGCGATAAGGGCCAGAGGCATCATGCCGCTGCCGCCGATGCCGCAAAAGAAAAGGGACGATGGCATTTTTATTTTTCCGTGATCGGGGCCAGACGTTGCGGCGGTGATGCAACAGAGGCACCCGATGCGTTATCGGAAAAAGGGCTGCCGGTGATTGTGCCGTTTGTCCGTTTGCGGATCATGGACGGAACTTCGTACCGATCATCAGGTATCATGTGACGATCGGGACCGTATCGCTCGATTTCGCCCTGATACACAGTGCGGTGTTCGGGGCGCATATAATCGGGCAACGGGAAAGCCGTCACGGGCACGCCCGAAAAATCGACCGTAATGGTTTCGGGATACACATACATCCCCTTGGCAACATGGTCATACGCCAGGCCAGGCAGCACGCCGGTCGCGGCATTGCCGATTGTCGCTTTTTCAATTTGCGGAGAGATGACCAACTGGCGGCGGCGATTGCCGGACGCGCGGCAATCGGCATTTAGTTTCAAATCGGATTTGTTAATGACCATGCTTTCCCCGGTGCGCAGCACAAACATCATATCCTTGTTGTGAAAATGACATTCGGCGTTTTCGGCCCCCGGCGTGCGCAAGGTGATTGATTGCTGCTGCCCTTCTATGGTACTGGCACAGCCGGCCAGCAAGCCCAGCGCAACAACGATAAAAGGAACAGCTTTCATTATTTTACCTCCCGGATACGGGCTTGAATCAAAGACACATTATTTTACACGAAATTATTGATTTTGCAGATGAAAAACATTACATCGCTGGCGAGGCCCCTATGAGCAATATGACAACATATAACGATCCCTTTCTGCGCGCCGCGCGCGCCATTGATAACAGGCGGCCGACAGAGGATCGCTTGAAAAAATGGTGGGCTAAATACGGTCAACTCAAAGAAATTTTCGATAAACACGGAACGCTGGAATCACATATTACAGCCCACAAGCTCGATGCATGGGTTAGAATTAGCAAAAAGAAATGGCAGGACGGCTTGCTTGATAAGGAACAAATTAAAGCCCTGCAAGATATAGGAATTTCGCGGCAGTCAACCATGAAAGGCCGCCCGCCTGCGCGCGGAAACACGCTTGACAGGATCATCTATTTATTCGAGCGCGCCAAAAAGGGCGATGAGTTAAGTGCGGAAGAACAAAAGGATCTGGATAAAGGCATGACCTATTACCGGCGGCAGCGCAGGCAAGGCAATATCTCAGATGCCACGGCAGACAGGCTGGAGCTTGATACGCCTATGCCGCCTTTTTCGTCGCGCCGGCCTTAGGCGCATCAATGCGGATTTCGAGCACCCCGTCTTTTTCACTGACATGAAAGGCGGCGCCATCGGTGGCTTTACCCTCCAAAATCAATTCGGCCAGCTTGTTCTGTAATTCGCTCTGGATCACCCGTTTCAAGGGCCGCGCGCCATAGGCCGGATCGTATCCCTTATCCGCCAGCCATTTGATCGCCGATGAATCGACATCCAGTGTCATGCGGCGATCGGCCAGCAATTTGCGCAGATAACCCAGTTGAATATCAACGATACCGGCCATCTGGTCACGCCCAAGACGGCTGAACAGAAGGATTTCATCGAGACGGTTGAGAAATTCGGGACGGAACGCGCGGCGCACCGCTTCCATGACATCGTTACGGACGCTTTCTACATCTGCGCCGTCGGGCATATTGACCAGATGCTCGGCACCGAGGTTCGAGGTCATAATCAGAACCGTATTGGTGAAATCGACCGTTCGTCCCTGCCCGTCCGTCAAACGGCCATCATCCAACACCTGCAAAAGAATATTGAACACATCGGGATGCGCCTTTTCGACTTCATCGAACAAAATCACCTGATACGGGCGGCGGCGCACCGCTTCGGTCAGCGCCCCGCCTTCTTCATACCCGACATAGCCCGGCGGCGCGCCGATCATGCGCGCGACCGCGTGTTTTTCCATGTATTCGGACATATCGAGGCGGATCATCGCCGTATCGTCATCGAATAAAAATTCCGCCAACGCCTTGGTCAGTTCAGTTTTCCCAACCCCTGTCGGGCCAAGGAACAAGAACGATCCAATCGGGCGGTTGGGGCTTTGTAGCCCCGCGCGCGCACGGCGCACGGCGGCGGCCACGGCTTTGACCGCCTGATCCTGCCCCACGACCCGTGCCTGTAGTTTGGATTCCATCTCCAGCAATTTGGCGCGCTCGCCCTCGAGCATTTTATCAACCGGTATCCCCGTCCACTTGCTGACCACGGCGGCGATATCGCTGTCCGTCACTTCCTCGTTGATCATATTGCCGACCGATGTTTTTGCGGCTTCGGCCAGCTTTTGTTCCAGATCGGGAATCACGCTGTATTTAATTTCGGACGCGCGCGCCCAGTTGGAATCGCGCTCTGCCTGTTCCAGTTCAACGCGCGCCTTGTCCAGCGCCTCTGTCGCGCGTTGCGACGCGCCCAGCTTTTCTTTTTCCGCCTGCCATT
>CAYSGL010000006.1:10325-13852 GCA_964430725.1 uncultured Pseudobdellovibrionaceae bacterium | reverse complement strand
TGCTTGACGTGCCATGGCGCAAGGCTAAAGCGATTTGCCGGCCGGTGCAACGATATTCTGGTGTCCCTGAATTAACGGGCCAAAAGAACATGATAATAATGATAGGTCCCTGCGGCCGGTGTGCCGTTCCCTTCAAAACAACCGGCGTATTTTCCATCCAGCGCGGTGGCGGATAATTCCGAGCCTGCGGTGAAATTGCCGGTGAAGGCGGTGGTGTAGGTGACGGTTCCGTCGGCGACAGGCGGCAGGCCATCGGGATTATCGACCCCCAGGATTTGATTGAGGATACGACATGTTTCGACGCGGACATTCGGCAATACCATTAAAAGCTCTGCATTAGACGCCGTCAAGCCGTCCGTGCCGATGCCGTTCACCCTGACCGCACCGGTATACCGCCAGTTGCTGCCGTCATTGGCGTTGGCAGGTGGGGGTTGGGAAATGGCTTTTCCGCCCTGTGCTTCAAAAACGCGGCAGGCGCTATCGGCACAGGCGGCGTTTTCATATGCTCCCTCATGGCGAAAGTCGATATCGCTTTCCGATATCGTGTTGCGGCGCAGGCGATCGACCGCACCTTCGACGGCTTGGGAAAAAGCAATAATATCCTGTGCCGCGACGCGGGCTTGCTGTTCGCTGATCGTGCCGGTGCCTTGTTCCGATGTGCGGCTGAAGGTCATTATCAGGGCGGCGAATAGGGCGATCGCCACGAGAATGAGAACAAAGACATTGCCCGATTGTGCGTTATGCATCGCCCTTATCCACATTCTTCAATAATTTTTTGCGCAGATCGCTGCCTGTTTTTTGCAGGATAGAGCGGATGGAGTCAGGCAGGGCCGGCAGTGACGGGTTGGCCGGTTTTGTTTCGTCCGTGACGAGTTGATCCCACGAGACGCTTTCACGCGCGGGGGCGGCGGCGCTTTCGACGGCCTGCGTGTCAACGACAGGCTGGCTGGGTGCCAGTGCGGGCGGCGGTTCCGGCAGGGGCGGCACTTCTGCGGTGCTGTGCGGATAAGTCTTGGCATGCAGCGCGGCAATGGCGGCAATCCCCCAATCAACGGTGTTGGCGGCAACACGCTTGCCCTTGTCCAACCCTTGCATCAGGGTTTCGAGTGTTTCGGATATGGCCGATTTTACATCGGCCTTTTGTGCCGTCCATGTTTTGTGGAACATCAGGTCGCGCAGTTTCGTCACCTGCGCGGCGTTCTTGATCAGATGCTCGTCCGGCGGCGGCAGGGAGAGATAGCGCGTCACGCGCATCGCCTTGGCATGGCCGGGATTGCAATAGAATATCTGTACGTCGATAACCGTTCCTTCAAAGATAAGAACGGCCTGTCCTTCGCGCAGTTTTTTCAGGTCGCCGTAGTCGGCGCGCTCATAGGCATGGATGCTCGCGCTTTGCGTGTCGGCATAGCCGCCCATCGACATGCCGCCATGCAGCTGGAAGCTTGATGATTGCGCGATAAAGGCTTTGCCGGCCTGACGTTCAAAGAAATCTTTTGTGTCGGTCGGATCGGACAGCTTGCCGAAAATCTTGATGTTACAGTTACCGGTAATCGAACGTGATTCTTCTTTGACGCGTTTTTGCAGTGCCGGTAAATCCTGTGCTGAGAAGACAAGAGAGAAGCCGAGCGATCGTGCCTGCGCCGCCATGACCGCCATACCTTCGGCGGTATAATATCCGACCTCGTCGAAGATGGTCATAAAGGGTGTGGCCGAATGGGTCGGTTTGTTTTCAATCACCGTGGCGCTTTCACCTTCCACTGTCGCGCCGAGGGTCGAGCCCATCATGCCTTTGATCGTCGCGGCAACGATTTTACCAAGGTTGGCGATCTCATCGCCTGATTTTTCCAGCGCCGGAATAAGAACGATCAGGATACGGCGGTTCAACACGACATCGACCATGTCGACATCTGCCGCATCCGCATCAAAGATGTAACCGTAATCATCGCCCAGCGATTGCAGCGAGCGTGTGAACTGCATGGTCAGATAACCGTGTTGCTGGCGTACCGTTGTCGTATCGACCATCGGCTGTCCGGGGCCCATCGACTTTTCCTTGCCGTTGTCGTCAAACGCTTCATCAACGTAACCGGGAAGCGTGTCGAGGTAACCTTTGATACTTTCGCGCAATTTGTGGGGCAGCGCATCGTCGCGGGATAGTTTGATCACGCTACCCAGCTCAAGAAAATTACGGATGCTGGAAACGGACAAGGGAATATCCTGATTGTCGCGCTTCCATGTCAGGGCGGGCATCAGCGAGCTGATCAACGATACGGCACGCTCTTTCCACATGGCGTTGTCGCCTTCTGCCTGGGGCATCAGCGAGACCAGCATGTTGGTCAGGTACGAGGCCGAACCGGACGAGAAGGGGTTCATGGTGTTGGACGGTGCGCGCGCATCCGAATTTCCGGTCATATAGTTCAGAACCAGCAAATCATCATCACGTCCGAAACGGCGCACAAGCGAAGATAGCGATGACCACAAGTCGGTATCGGCTTTACCGTCGATATACACGAAGCCAGACCCCCAGGTGAGGGCGTTCGTCACCATTGATTTAAGTCCCTCGGTTTTACCGGCGCCGGTCGTCCCGAGATAGAGAATGTGGGTTCTTGCATCGGAGTTGTTGAACCATATCTCTTCGCCGCTATTTTTTGCATTACCAAGGTAGAGAATACCGGTCGGCTTGCCATCGCGTCCCGGTCCCATATTGGTGCCGTCGACAAATTTAGAGTCCGCAGGCAGCTTGAACGGCAGGGATCTGTCACGTTTCACCAGCCACCAGAAAAACAGGCCGGAAGCGATCAGCATCAGATCGGCAAAAGGGAGCATCGCCGGATAAAAAACAAGAGGCATCGCCGCAAGGAGACACACGACAAAAGCATGGCGCGGCGTCGCCAGCCATTCGCCAAAACGCACATAAAGCGGGCGAAGATCCTGATAATATGACGGGAGTTCGTATTTTTTCTGATCGAGGGCCATTCTTTATACCGCCTACCACGCGCCCAGATAATCGTCGGCCGATTGTGGCACGCCGACATCGCCGCTGTTTTCAAACAGGTCGGAGTTCGCTCTTTCAATGCTGTCGACCGGTGTGACGCCGTCGAGCTTCATAAAGAAGAACAAGGCGACCAGGATAAGCAGTGCCGGAATAACCCAACGCCATCCGCCTTTGCTTCCGGATTGCTGTGGCAGGTTTTGTCCGCCCGCCGTTTGTATCGCTTGAATTGGCGCTTGCTCCATCGCCCGCGCCACCGCCATCAATGCATCTGTGGCATCGCCTTTGGTATCGAATGGCGCGATATCGGCGCTGTCGCCTTTGGGCGTTTTTAGCACCAGCACGTAGGCGCTGTCTTTTTGTTTGACTTCCAGCGCCGAGGTGCGCGCCTCGTCAAGCGGCATGCGCCATACGACCGGATTTTGCGCATTGGGAAAAGACAGGATCAAATTGGTGCCGACAACCTTGGCCGATGAATTTTTCTTTTGTCCGAGCATGGGGTATCTTTCCGTTTTCTCTATGCCGTTTTAAGTTTTTT
>CAYSGL010000006.1:0-10315 GCA_964430725.1 uncultured Pseudobdellovibrionaceae bacterium | reverse complement strand
CTATAGTCCAGCTGGGGAATGGGGCGTGCGTTTCCGGATGTCATATAATTGGTGATGCTCTCGACCGCGTCCTTGATTTTGGGGACTGGGATGGGGCGCTGCGCCATTTTTTCGGCTTTGAAGTGCGCCATGGCGCCCAGCGCTTCCATGTGAAAGGACTGGCGGCCCATATTGTTCAGCGGATACCACAGGGCGCGGTCATAACCGCGCAGCCATACGAATTGTGCCGGTGCCAGAACGCCGCCTTCTTCCCGCGCGGTCAAAAGGGCGCGCATCATCGCCGTGGTCTGCCAGGCATGTTGATTGGCGTTTGCCAGTGTTTTTGCGGCAAGGTCGCGGTTGCGCAGAACGGCGCGGGCCTCTTTTAATAATTTTCGATCGGCGGATAGTTTTAGTCCGCCTTTTTCTGTCCAGCAGCCGGCCAGCCTGCCAAGCATGTCATCGGCCGCGTCCCGTTTGCGTGCTGCTTTCAGGCAAAAGGCAGCCAGCAGAATTTGCTTATAGGGCGGCAGATTATGCGCACCTTTCCAGCGGGGGCCGAGCTGTTTGGCAAAGGCGCGTTCCGCGCCGGCCTGTTCCACCTGCGCGTCCGGTGCGGGGATGGAATGATAGGCCAGCCATTCTTCAGGTCCCAGCGCTTCGGCAAATAAGGGCAATTCCGCCGGTACCGGCGCGCCGGGTGCGCGCGGCGGTAAGTTGCCGGGATTAAAATCAACCATCGGGCGGATGATTGGAAAGATATTCGCCATGCGTTCAATCAGCGTATCGAGCGAATATTTGGCGCGGTGCTGTGTGCCCGGCCCTCTGAATAGGGCCCACAGGCCGATCGCCATAATGACGATGATTGTGACCCATTTGATTGGTGACAGGGCCGCCGTGGAAATCAGGCTCATAAATTCCGCATCGATCCGCTCGGCCGGCATATCGCGTGCCAGGGCGAAGACATCAAAGAAACGCAAGGTTTCGCCGCGCCAGACAATCGTAAAATCCTTTCCGACAAACAGGGATGTGACCCACATTTCGCCGTACCGGACCCAGCGCAGCGCGTCGAGAATCTGGACGGACATAAAATGCCAGACAAGATAGGCGAGGCCGGCAAAAATAACGGCAAGAATCCCCCAACCGAGGGCGGCATCGCTGGCTCCATGTTTGTTATCGGACATACGTTATTGTACCTGTCTTTGGCGGCTGTCGGGCTTGACTATCTATCATAGCCGATTTTAACGGGAAAATAGCAGAAAAAAGCGTATGAAATCAAATTCATAGGATAGAGCGCCGCGCCGACGGTAAATTCCCCGCTTGCAGGGCCGCCGACAGCTATGTATAAGAAAAACCGTCCCATTTCGGGGCTTGGGCCGGCGTAGCACAGCGGTAGTGCAGCGGTTTTGTAAACCGAAGGTCGGGAGTTCAATCCTCTCCGCCGGCACCATTATCTAAAACTAAGCTTTTCTCCACCTCGCCGCTATCGGGGAAAAACCTTGTTATTTCAAAACGGTTTAGCTGAAAAATGGATGACGAAACGGGCGACTCGCCGAAGCGATTTCGCCCGTTTTTCTCTCCATATAGGCTTTTTTCTCCAAAAATGGATGAGGCCATATCAAAAAACGTCATCCATTTTTAGCTAGAAAATTCAATAAGTTGCCAGTCCATTAGTATTAACCGATTTATTGAAATAGTGGTTGTCCGTAGTAGAATTGAGCCGGAAAAAGCCGCTTGATGGCCTTCGGTTTTATCGAGGCATTCCCACACTCATTATGTCCTCTGGAAAGTCCTCTTTGCGGAAATTCCCCGTATAGCGCGTCTCATGGATATCATCGAGTTTATAGCCCAAATTGGCCGACACGCGTTTTAGGTGGATGATGTATTTGCTATCTCGTAGGCGTTCACCATCATTTGCGCGATATCCTACATTGGCGGTCAGGACAATATTCCCGTCATTATCGCGTTGGATGTTTTCCTTTATATCCCATTTCATGGGGGGATTTATCCTGAACATGCCAAGACGCTGATCTTGTCGATGTTCTGCGATATAAATCGCAACTTCACGAAAGCCAGGATAAACTTTTCCTAGAAGCCATTTCTCGGCCAGAAGTGTTGAATAAAAACACTCTGCAAGCACGAGCGCATTGAGATTATCATATTGAAAATCTTTGAGGCGCTGATTGGTAAATTCGGCGGTGGATGTGTCGAATATAATGAACTCAGCATCCGGCAGATTGTCGAGGGAGTGTTTATTGTCAGCCAATAATGCCGCCCTTGATTTATAGCCGAGTAATGCCGCCACAAGCTCATGCGCATGTGAGGCTTTCAGCTTGATGCTGTATTTATCGTTGGTGAAGTCACGCAGAGAATCCGCACAAAGTTTTGTGATGTCTTGTTGCATAGCAACCTCCGTTTAAACGGCTGGACTTGATTGGTCGTCGTGAGCGTTTAAAAACAACCATGCCAGCGGTTTAACAAAGGTTAGCCGAAGGGCAGGTTTAGAGCATCGTCTTTTCAGTCACTCACAACTGTGGCGTTCGATTCCGGCCAAAAGTATATGGCAGAAAATCGAAGGCCGCAAGCCACAAAAGATGGAGGGTCTGCTTTACAGAAAAAGCGGCGGTGTTATGCCGCCTTCCTTTCCAACTCCTGCCGTGGGCCGAAGAATTCAAAATGGACTTGCGAGGCTGGAATGCCCCAGCCGAGGAGCTGGTGATAGATGTTCACCATGAACGGTTTGGGGCCACAGAAGTAATAATCGGCATTGCGATCCGGCACGAGGGATTCAATCAGGCTTGCATCGATCATGCCCGTCGCATCGTTCGCCGCGCGCTCTATGCCGGAGGGCGGTGCTTCACTGTAGCAATGGCGCAGGATCAGGTTTTCATTTTGCGCGGCCAGATTGTCGAGCGTGCTGCGGAACGCCTGCACTTTTTCATGCAGACAGGCGTGGATCAGGATGATTTTGCGATCCGGCATGGCTTCCAGCGCGGTTTGAGCGATGCCTAGGATCGGCGTGATACCAATCCCCGCCGCCAGCAGCACGAGCGGACGGTCATGTTTGGCTTCCACTTCAAGGAAGAATTCGCCGCAAGGTGGGCCGACTTCGATCACGGAGCCGACATCGATATTGTCATGCAGGAAGTTCGACACGAAGCCTTTCGGCGTATCGGCCTTAGCGCCGACCTCGCGTTTGACGCTGATGCGGAAATAATCCTGCCCCGGCTTGTCTGAGAGGCTGTAATTCCGCATGGTTGTGTGACCGCAAGGCGTGGCAACGCGCACCGTGATATATTGGCCTGGCTTGAAGTCCGGTACGCCGCTACCATCGGCAGGGGCGAGGTAGAACGAGGTGATGATGTCGCTTTCTTTTTCCTTTCGCATGACACGGAAGTTTGAAAAACCTTCCCATCCGTTTGGCATGTCTGCCAGCTCTTTATAGATTTGCGCCTCGCGTCCGATCAGGATGTCGGCCAGAAATCCGTAGGCTTCGGCCCATGCGTTGATGACATCGTCCGTTGCGCCTTCGCCCAATACTTCACGGATGGAAGCCAGAAGGTTCGATCCGACAATCGGGTAGTGCTCCGGCTTGATTTGCAGTGATGCGTGTTTTTGCGCGATCAGCTCCACCGCGCCGCCGAGGACTTCAAGGTTGTCGATGTTGGCGGCATAGGCGCAGATGGCTCCGGCGAGAGCACGTTGCTGTGACCCTGATTCCTGATGCGCTGGGTTGAAGAAGGGCGCGACTTCGGGGTTGTGGGAGAACATGCGCTTGTAAAAATGGCGGGTCAGCGTTTCGGCGTGCTGGTCGAGGATCGGGGCGGTTGATTTAACGATATCAATGGTTTGTTGACTGAGCATGGTCTGCCTCCTATAATATATATTCATAATACATATTATAATCTTACTCTCGCCGCAAGAGGGTTTTGATGTAAAGATACGCACAATATGCAATTGACGATTTTTACAGATTACGGTCTTCGCACCCTGATGTTCCTTGCGGCGCATCGGGATCGTCTTTGCAATGTGCGCGAGGTGTCCGATCATTACGGCGTGTCCTACAACCATCTGGTCAAGGTCGTGCACAGGCTGGCGCAGCTCGGCTATGTCGAAAGCATCAAGGGCAAAGGCGGCGGTATCCGGCTGGCGAAGGGCGCAGAAAAACACCACCTTGGAGATCTAGTGCGCGCACTGGAGCCGAACATGGATATTGTGGAATGCTTTAACCGCGACACGAACACTTGCCGTGTTACCGGATCATGCCAGCTCAAACATTATCTTTTCGATGCAAAACAGGCGTTCGTAGAGTCCCTGAATAAATTCGCGTTGGCGGATACCGTAAAAAACAAGGCATTTTTCAAAATTTTGGAGAATAGTTAAAGGGGTTATTGACGCTTTGCACGTCTCCATTCCCAAGGCGGCATTACTTGATCCGCCTGTAATCCCCAAAGACCCAAAGAGCGCTCTCGCGCACTGGTTTCTGCTTCTTTTATAGTGGGGTCGGTTAGGTATTTTGTGTAAGCCCATGCATATCCGTTTGCCACCATGTATAGGTTTACATCTTTATCATTAACAAAAACGCGCCCTAATGTGCGGCCATATCGGTCTTTGCTATTGCTGGATACGTTTACATCTTTTTTGAAAACCAAATCCGATAAGGCTTGTTTTGATTTATGGCCGTAGGGCTGATCTTTTTCGGGCGCATCAATTTCCGTCAGGCGGACTTTTATTTGTTCCTTTTGCTCAGTCAGGATCGTGATCGTATCTCCGTCTGCTACCGAGATCACACGCCCATGAATACTTTCGGCAAGTGCCGATGAATAGGGTGCTAAAAAAACAACCGACAAAAATGCCAGTAGGAAAATCCGCATAGCTTTACCTGATTAATGACAGTGGACGGTACCAGCCTTGCGATCCATGTGGCAGCACTGCCCTGGCGGAGAGTCTTTTCTGCAACCGCCGCCATGTGCATCTGCGGTTGTGGGGTAAAGGGCGATGGTCGCGGTAAAAACGGCGGCGATGGCTAATATTTTGTAGGTTATTTTTGATGCCATAATGGTTCTCGTTTCTCTGATGTTCATGGCCACTATAGTATCTGTTGTTTCAGTGAGTCTATGTTTTTTCCTTTCTTGTGGAGCTAAGGTATTGGCATTGTTCACTTTGTCAGGCGATGTTCTTTCATTTTTCCAATCATGGAGGGTGGTAACGCCATTATTTCATTGATTAAAATGTGCATTTTCAACTATAAAACCGTTTTGATTAGGGTCAGATAAGTCGTTCAAACGGCGAAATAAATAAGAGGTTGCTGTTATGAACAGCGCCACGGGGGACATTAATTATGTTTAAGAAAACCGCTCAATCGGTTGTTGGTCGTCTTGGATCGAACTATGAGGCCGTTGCCTTAACCTTCGCACCGCTAAACATAGACAAAGTTAAACAGAAACTCCGTCTGAAAGAAGAAGCGACGAGCAGAGGCCGTTCAAATCTCCCTCCGAAAGCCGCGACAAATTTTGATGATGTAGAACAGAAGGTTGTTTCCTACATCGATAGCGAAATTCATAAGGCAACAGAATCATATCACGACCACATGATTTCCTTTGAGCAGCGGATCAACCGTCTGCATGCCGCTGGTCATGTTGGAACCATTGAAAATATTGCGACAAGAGCAGAAGGCGATTTTGCCGCCCTTGTCAGACGCGATGCGACAAGCCTTCACACAGCCAAGATTGCTGTGAGGGACAGTGAGATCGATCTGCGCAGTTTTAAAGTAGAGAACGATCTGAATAGGTCTGCCCGCTACCCCGAAAGCCGCTTCTTGTATTTTGCGGTGGCTTTCCTGCTTATAACGATTGAAACGGGTGTGAACGGTTTCTTTTTTGCTAAAGGCCATGAAATGGGGATGCTCGGCGGCGGTTTCGTCGCATTGATCCCGTCTTTCCTCAATGTTTTAACCGGCTATTATCTTGGTAATTATGGATGCCGCCTCGCTGTGCACAAAAAAGCTGTGAAACGGTATGCGGGTATTTTCTTGTGCGCTTTGCTACCTGTGTGGTGCTTCGGTTTTAACCTTCTAATCGCTCATTATCGAACCGCGATGGCGGGCATGGTTGATGCGGATATGGGAGATGCTGCCCACATTGCTATTCAAACATTCCGCGACACGCCTTTTAGTCTGGAAGATGTTGAGTCCTGGCTTCTTCTGATCACTGGCTGCACATTTTCCCTGATTGCGACATTGGACTTTTGGAAGATGGATGATCCGTATCCTGGTTATGGGGAGCGTGCGCGTGATCATGATAAAAAGGTTCAGTTCTATGCCCATCTGAAAGAAGATTCATTGGCAGAGTTAAATGATCTTCGTGATGACAATCTCGAAGCATTGGAAGAAGCCAGCAATCTTTTGAACGCTAAAGTGAATGAAGCCAACACCATTGTGGACTCCCAAAGCCGCTGGAAGATTTTGTTTGCACAGCATTTAAATCATCTTGAGGATGCTGGTCGTCAAATGCTGGCCTATTACAGAACGCAGAATATGACCACGCGAACCGATGAGGCTCCTTCCTATTTTAACGATCAGTGGAATATCACAAAGCCAGTTTTGACGGAAACAAGCATTGATTTTACGGCGGCATTGTCCGGCTTCCAATCCGAGGCGGAAACAATGCGTGAGATATATTCTTCTTGTGTTAAGCGTATCTCTGACGGGTTTCAGAAGGCTTTGCAGGAATATAAAACAATTGAACAATTAAGACCGGAAGAGTTGGGGCAATGGCTCGGAGCGAACGTGGCCGTAGGCGCAGAAGAAAAACTGTCGGCGGCGGCATAAGTAAAGACAGATTGGCGTTTATTTTAAGCATCCTAGCATTGGTCATTCTAGGAAGTTTTATCACTGCCTATGTTACAAAATCGAATGAGGCATCTAATATCAGCCGCGATGCTGAAACGGCCTATTGCCGTAAGGATGTTTTGCCCGAAAGCACCGTCATCGTCATCGATCACACAGACAGCATCAATCCAACCCAGAAGGCATCGTTGGAGCGGCGTTTATGGGATGTTGCCTCTAATGTCGAAAAGAACGGCTCTATCCGCTTTTATTCTGTAGATGCTAACGACCATGAAATTTTGAACGCAGAATTTGAGCTGTGTAACCCCGGTAGCGAGAAAGACGTAAGCGATTGGGATGGCAATAAACGGTTGGCGCACAAGCGTTACGAGAAATTATTCTCTGGCATCGTAAAAGAAAAGATGGATGGAATTTTGTCAGCGGATACGGCATCTCGTTCGCCCATTATGAAGTCTGTGCAAGCCGCAGTCGTGAACTCGTTCATAGGCGGCGAGAACAAGGCAGTTAAGAAGCGACTTGTGCTGGTTTCCGATCTTCTTGAGCATTCCAGTGATTTTTCTTTGTACGGAAATGCCCCAGATTTCGAGACTTTCAGGAAGGGCAATTACTGGCCATCAGTTAAAGCCGATATGAAGGATGTCGAGGTCACGATTTTTTGGCTCAACCGCAAAGGGGCAGAAAAATTCCAGAAGCCTCAGTTAAAAACCTTCTGGCAGATGTATTTTATTGAGCAAGGCGCATCCGAAGTCAGATTCATACCAATCGAGGGATAAGATGAAAGATTTATATATAAAAAAGAAGAACAGAAAATTTGATGGTGGGACAGGTGTTGTTCCCAAAGCCCTGTTTGTTCTTATGGCGATCTTTGGCTGTATCACAATCTGGACGCTAAAATCTTTCGGTGCTGCGCCACTTTTCACGGTGGGGGTTCCGGTATCTCTGATCTTTATATATTGCGGTCTGGCTTGGCGTGTTCCTTTGTTTTACATCCGTGAAGATGTAATTGGCGACAACGCCTATTATCTGGGCTTTTTGTACACGCTGTCGAGCCTGGCCTATGCGCTATGGCGCTTCCAGATGGATCAAGGCGGCGATCCGGCAGATATTATTGGTAGTTTCGGTGTAGCCTTGTGGTCGACGATCGTCGGTATTGCCATGCGCGTCTTCTTCTCACAATTGCGCCAAGACCCGAACGAAATTGAAAAAGAGGCGCGTGTAAAAATCGCACAAACGGCCAGTCTGCTTTCGAGCGATTTATACCAAGCTTCCGTTACTTTTAATAATTATACCAGAGGTTTGCAGCAGTCGGTGGACGAAGTATTCCTCAAAGCCAAAGAAGTATCGGAAAAAACGATCATGGCTTTGGAAGAGGTCAATAATAAGATCGGTCAGGTTGAAGCGCCGGATAGCCTCATCAATAGAAAGATTGATGGTATCTTTTCTGATTTAGAAAATGCAACGAAACGTCTGAATAATCTGGCGGATGGCCAAACCAAATCCGTTGAATCTCTGGTGTCATCATCTGGCACATTGGTCGAAAATATCAACACGCTGAACACGCAAGTATCTGAAATGAAAAATAGCTCGGCAGTTATTGGCGCCGGGGCTGATAATATCCAAAAGATCGGCGGTTTAATCAATACACTGCATGACGACCTATCCCGTTTGTCACAGGGTTTTAAAGATCTGCATACCAAGAATGCGGAAACAGTGGCAGGCATTGCACGTCATGCGCAAGAGCTGGAAGGGAACCTCTCAAGATCAAGACAATATACCGAAGAGACACATGAATCTCTTGTATCCATGACAAAAACATTGGCAGAGAAGCTCCAGTAAATGAGCGTAACGAATAATAATTCTTCCTACCGTCGCGGCGTTCTGCTTGGTTTGACCATGGCAGAGATTATTATTCTGATCGTCTTTTTGCTGCTTTTAGCTTTTGCCACTTTGCTGGATAAGGAAAAGAAGGCGAATGCAGCCAGAGAAAGTCTTTTCAGCAATAAAGATGTTATAGAAAGGATTGTGCGGGTATTTTCAACGCAGCCGCCTGATATGGAAGAAGATGTGGTCAAGGCAATCGAAAGCCTTCCGGCTGTAATCAGCCTGATCAAAGAAAAGGATCTGGCGCGGGAAGAAGAGACTGTTCAAGATACGCTGGTTCGTGCCGTTGAAAAACTGGAAATTGAAAAGGCTGTAGCCGAGGGGGATGGCAATATTCCTGTCGAGCAGCAGCTTCAAATCGCGCAGGAAAAAATAAAGGAACTGGAAAGCGATGCCAAAAATTTAACGGACCAAAAGAAAAGTCTGATGAGCCAGATCGAAAGCAAGGGGCGCGGTGTCGATATGCCTCCATGCTGGCCTGACGCCAATGGCCGTGCAACGGAATATCTGTTTGATATTGATTTAACCAATGCGGGTATCATTATGAACGATGCGGCCCCTTCGCATCGTCAGGAAGAAAAGGCTCGTTTGCCGTTAGATCGTATCAAATATGGTCAGCCACGCTCCATCGCTCAATTCCAGAGCGAAACACAGCCTATTTTTGATGTTAGCAAGCAAAAGGAATGTCGTTTTTATGTGTTTGTGAAAGACAAAACCGGGGCTACCGAAAAGGCTTTGTTCAAACGGCTCTTAATCGCAGTTGAAGGGCCATTCTATAAAAAACTGTCCAATGCTGTTGTGACGCAAGAGGTCAAGAAATCAGAAAAGGGTAAAAGCAGAGTTGAGCGGGAAACCGAACCGGAACCGCAACAAGGTAAAAAAACGATATTTGAAAGCATCTTTGGCAAAAGCCAGAAGAACGAGCGGGGAGCGTTTAATTAACGATGACCCTTAAAAACAACCTCGCCCACCTTCGTAAAAATTTCCATGTGTCTTTAGCTAAGAAGCGAGGGCTTCTCGTTAATGGGGAAGATCTTCCCGATGACAAGATGTCAGGGACGGATGATTTTATACAAAAAGGTTTGGAAAGGGTTTCTTTTTGGAGACGCTTGAATTTCTTTGCCAGGAATGACAATTCACAATTTTGAACTGGTTCTGAATATTGAATCTATAATATTTAGGCAATTTTTTGATATGCCAATTAGATTGAGTGGGTCATAAAGCATGGTGCTTCCATGATTTAATTCATTCCTAATGCCTGTGATGGCTTGAATGATATTAAGAGATGCTTCTTTGCCACTTTTCTTTTCAATGTGAGGAAAACAGTAATTATCAAACCACCCTTCGCTTAGTGCTTTTTCTAGTTTAATTCTCATACTTCGCGGCTCCTCAATTTTTTCTAATTCAAATTTTTTTCTTAAGGCAAGCTCTGTTACATTAAGCATTTGGTTTTTAGCTACTATCCCGAAGCGATATACAAACCATGAATAAAGGTAGAGATTTTTGACGTTTTCTATCTGTATGCGGATATCATCAGGAATATGTTCTGATATGGGTAACTGTTGCAGAACAAACTGATGCCAATTTTCAAGATCGGTTGTCTGGAAG
>CAYSGL010000005.1:13220-14092 GCA_964430725.1 uncultured Pseudobdellovibrionaceae bacterium | reverse complement strand
GCCCTGCAGGTGCGTGCCGCCGTCGCGCTGCGGAATATTGTTGGTAAAGCAGAGCATGGTTTCATGGTACGCATCGGTCCACTCCATGGCGACCTCGACCGTGATTCCCGCCGCATCATCGTGCGCGGAAACCGCCAGCGTGTCCTTGGTAATCGCTTTCTTGTTGCGGTTGAGATACTGCACAAAGCTTTTAATGCCGCCTTCATAATGCAGATGCTCTTCGCGCGGCGCCTCACCACGCAGATCGGAGAGATAGATATTCACGCCGGAATTCAGGAACGCCAGCTCGCGCAAACGGTCTTCGAGCGTATCAAAATCAAATTCCGTCATGGTGAAGGTTTCGGTCGAAGGAAGGAACGTCACTTCGGTACCATTCCGCTCGCCAGCCTCAAGATCACGAATGGCTTTGAGATCCGCATCCGCTTCGCCATGGCGGAATTTCATCGTCCATTCTTTTCCTTGGCGACGGATAGTCAGAATCAGGAATTCGGACAGGGCATTCACAACCGATACGCCCACACCGTGCAGACCGCCCGACACTTTATACGAATTCTGGTCGAACTTACCACCCGCATGCAGTTGCGTCATAATGACCTGCGCGGCGGACACGCCTTCTTCCTTGTGAATATCGACGGGAATGCCGCGCCCGTTATCTTTCACCGTGACGGACCCATCGGCATTGATTATCACATCAATACGGTCGCAATGCCCCGCGAGGCTTTCGTCGATGGCGTTATCGACCACCTCATACACCATGTGGTGCAAGCCCGTGCCATCATCGGTGTCACCGATATACATGCCGGGGCGTTTGCGCACGGCATCAAGGCCGCGCAAAACTTTAATGGAATCCGCACCGTAATCGGCTGGCTGTG
>CAYSGL010000005.1:7111-13210 GCA_964430725.1 uncultured Pseudobdellovibrionaceae bacterium | reverse complement strand
CGTCCATCTTTTTGGCCGCTTCGCTCATTATTTTACTTACCTAAAATACAGGCTGAAAAAGGGTTAGAATCAGCATTCTTGTGATTTGATTTTTATAGCAAAATTACGCACAAAAACCTAGGGAAAACGCGCCCTTATACACAATATAACTTATTGTTTTTTATCGATAATTTCAGCGTTTTGCACGTGATAGAAAGCGGCTGTTTTTTCGATGGCGGAAAACAGGGATTCGTCGGTTCCCGTCATCCAGACCTGCCCACCCAAATGGGCCAATCGTTCAAACAACGCCGCGCGGCGCTTATCATCCAGATGCGCCGCAATCTCATCAAGAAGAAGTAAGGGCACATCGCCTTTTTCCGATTTGATCCATCGCGCATGGGACAGAACAAGCCCGATCAGCAACGCCTTTTGCTCGCCTGTCGAACACTGGTCGGCGGGCATGTTTTTGGCCGCAAACCGCACCAGCAGATCGGTTTTATGCGGCCCGCTCGCGGCACCGCCCGTTTCGGCATCGCGGCTGCGGCTTTGGCGGAGCTGATAGAGCAGCATATTCTCGACTTCCAGCGCAGGTGTGGATATGAGCAGTTCTTCAACCGTGCCAGAGAGCGCAATTTTCGCGCGTGGGAAAAACAAATCCTCTTCGGCATCGCCCGCATCAATACCGGCTTGAAGACGCTGCATGAAATCAAGACGTGCGGCGGCGATGGCAATGCCCGTTTCCGCCATTTGCGTTTCCAGCGCATGGAGCCAATGATCATCGCCCTTATCCTCGCGCAACAGTTTCGAACGCTGGCTCATTGCATTCTCATAGCGCGTGACGCGCCCCGCATGCGCAGGATCGAAGGTAAACACCAGCTTGTCGAAAAACCGCCGGCGGGTTGAGGCCCCATCAATAAACAGCCGGTCCATCTGCGGCGTCAGCCACAGCGCCGAGAGATAATCGGCCAGCGCCATTTGGCTTTTGGCCGCCACACCGTTGATGCGCACCGCACGTTTGTTATTGTCGGGATCAAGGCCCGTGCCGATGTTATTTTCCGCGACACCATCGAACACTTTTGCGGAAATCGACCATGCTTTCCCCTCACCCGATCTCGCTTGCGCTCGATCACCCTCTCCCCTCGGGAGAGGGAGGGGCCCGGCGAAGCCGGGAGAGTGAGGGGGTTTCCGCTGCATTTCTTCCAGCGCCGCGTTCCGCAGCCCCCGCCCCGGCGTGAGCAGAGAAATCGCTTCGAGCACATTCGTCTTGCCCGCCCCGTTCGCGCCATAGAGCACGATCAGGCCACTGGGCACGGATTCAATCCGCGCCGCTTCGTAACAGCGGAAATGGTGAAGCTGGAGGGATCGGATAAAGGACATAGATCAACTTACGCTGACAGGTCGCGTATCATCAAGACATTCTCATTATTCTTGAAACCTTCAACGAGCCGAAACCGGTGCGGCGCGTAAAAATCGGGCACCGTGGTCGTCAGGATAATAGTTTTTCGTCTTTGCGTGGCTTCATTTATACAATCTTGAACCAAATAACTGCCTATCTTTTTCCCTCGAAAAGCGGGATCAACCGCCACCCAGCTCATGGCATTCAGGTCATCCGACATCATGGATGCCGCCAGCATGCCAAATCCGACGATTTTTTTGCCAGAAAAGGCCGTGACAAAAAATGGCTGGAACACGTCGGACGCGGATTGAAACGCCGCGATCTCTCCCTCAAACAGCACGGCATACCCCGGCCACACTTTCTCCATCAACACCCCCGCGCCTTTAACGATATCGGGCGCGAGCGTGGCTGTTTGTTGAAACACAATATCGTTCATCAGGGTTATTTTACCACAGAGGCACGAAGGGCACAGAGATTTTATGCTGCAGAATTCCACCATTGACGGAAAACTTTGCATTTCCCATCATCATCCAACTCAAGATAATAACTGCCAACGTGAAGCGGGGATCCATGCGCTTGAAAACGCCAGATGGCAAAACCGACATTGTCCGTTTCACAAAGAACTTCTATTTCAACATAATCTATGTTTTGATTCTTAATTTCCTGCCAAGCCTGAACAACTTCCTCCTTGGTCGTAAGGGGAGGTTCTAAGGGATTTTCATGGTATTCAACGTTGTCTGATAAAAGAAAAGCTATTTCGTCCGGCCTTTTTTCAAGCCAGATGGTTTTCATTTGATTGAACCATGTTTTAACCGCACCCGCTTTCGTCATGTTTTTCCTCTCCTCATTTAAAAAGGGGCGAGGATTTCTCTGCGCCCCTCTCTGTGTTCTCTGTGCCTCTGTGGTTTAAACCTATACCCGAAGCGGCATGATGACGTAGAGCGAAGATGCATCGCCCGTGTCCTGAATGATTGTCGGGGACGCGGCATCGGCCAGCGTGAGGCGGCACCCATCACCCTCAATCTGCGAGGTGATATCGAGCAGATATTTCGCGTTAAAGCCGATTTCCATGTTGTCGTTGCCGTTGACCTCAAGGTCTTCGGTGGCCGAGCCCGCATCCGGCGAATTGGCCGAGAGCGTCATGGTCTTGCCGTTCAGCGCGATTTTCACCGCGCGCGATTTGCCATCGGAAATGGTCGACACGCGGTCGATCGCCTGCGTGAAGGCTTTCGGGTTCACTTCGACAATCTTGTCATTCCCTGCCGGAATAACGCGCTGATAATCGGGGAACGTGCCGTCGATCAGCTTGCTGGTCAGCACGATATGGTCGAACGCGAAACGCACTTTGCTTTCGGATAGTGAAATTTTAATGGCATCGCCTGCCTCGTCGACCAGCTTGCGCAGTTCGTTCACAGCTTTGCGGGGGATGATCACGCCCGGCATATTTTCCGCCCCAGCTGGCAGCGGCATTTCAAACCGGGCCAGACGGTGGCCGTCGGTCGCGACAGCGCGCAGTACGGCAACGCCGTTGCTTTCGGTCGCGTGGACATAAATCCCGTTCAGATAGTAACGGGTTTCTTCCGTGCTCATGGCAAAGCGTGTCCGGTCGATCAGCGCGCGCAAATCATTTGCCGGAATGGAAAATTCGGTCGGCAGTTCGCCCAGACCAATTTCAGGAAAATCGCCCGGCGACAAACAGGCCAGACGAAAATTCGAGCGGCCCGCCTTAACCGTCATTTGGTTGCCATCGGCGCTGAGTTCCAATGTCACCGTGGAATCGTCGGGCAGCTTTTTCACGATATCATGCAGCGTGCCGGCCGGCGCGGTCGTCGCACCCGCCGTATCGACCTTGGCGGCAACCGCCTCGTTGATTTCCAGATCCATATCGGTCGTGGACAGCGACAGTGAGCCATCCTCGGCCTTCATTAGCACGTTCGAGAGGATCGGAATGGTATTGCGCTTTTCCACGGCGCTTTGCACGTGGTTGAGGCTGCGTAAAAGGGCGGCGCGTTCAATAGAAATTTTCATCGTGTGTCCAACTGCGGTATCGAATCGATTCGGGTTTATGGATATGGCCGACTATAGCCATCCCCAGCCCCCGCGCCAAGCGGTTTTCTTGCGTTTTTACGGCCTTTTCCACGAGGGTTTCACTGACCGTGTCATAGGCCAAACTTTTGGCATAACTCCCTACTTTGGCGCCGCCTGCAACCCCGCTCCACTTCATATGGCAAACGATCATCAAGCAAGCCTCCTTGCCCTAAGAATTGCGTGTAAAAATCCGGCATCTGCCCATTAGAACGGGTTTGCGTTATATATCCGTGTGCCGCGAACATCGCTGCAGCACTGGCGTGAGCGGCAACCTTGACTGCCTGCCGTAAATTATGGACATCCTTTTTGTGCGTCATATCAAGGCCATCCAGCGCAACTATCGCAAGACAGCTTTCACGGGCTGCCAAGCTACTATAACGATATCCTATGCTGCGCTCTGCATCCCGATAATATTGTCCGGCCTGACAACGCAGCTGTAAGATGTCTTTTTGCAATGTCTTCGGTTTTTCCGTTTTCCCATTGTAAGCCCAATCCCGAAAAGCGGCTAACGTCGCTATCGGCACCTGACAAAATGGCTCGGGATAATCCATGACCTGTAGTAATATAGAAACATCCTGCGCCCATTTAATTGCAAGCGCCGCGGCATCTTGCGACGATATTTCAAGCTTGCGCACCAAACGCGCTTTTTCGGCGACGACCGCCTCAAAATCTTCGATCGTCTCACCACCAGCCTCGGCCAGATAATTTTCATCATGGACCCAGCATATCGCGTAATCCAGCTTGGCCAGGTGAATTCCATTGAAATGGATACGTAACGGCCCACCGCCATACGTTTTCCAAGCACCTGGCACATCACCCTCAGGCAATTGCCAGCAATCAAACTCTTTGGTTTGGCCGAAATGATGATAGGCTACGGCCCCTTTATGCAGGGCTTTAAGATAACGTTCTTGTATCATGGATATTTACGATAAAGCGTTTATTTCATCGGGCGACATTTCCCGATCCCAATAGTAACAGCCGGTGTAAGTATGAAAGCTGCACCAAAAATCATTTTCGATTGTATGCGCCGGATCCGCGTACATGCGCCCCAAATGCCACACTGTGTGTATACATTCCCGGCCATTATGTTCACCATGCCGTCCGCACCAACTCGTCATGGACTTATAAGGCCCCCACGAAGCGACAAACCCGATTAGCTCATCATTCACAAAACCGGTGATAGGATATTGCTCGCCGGGTTGCGGCTGGCCATGTATCGTTTCGTAACTGCCACGCACCGCATGGCCGTCAACAATCAAGCGGATCGTAGAGCCGCCTTCCGTCTTCCAAATTCCTGTACGTATTTGCAAATCTATACCCTCTATTTTTTATGGGTGGCACGCTATCAATACCCGGATGGCCTGTCTAGTTATCTCGGCAATTCATTGAAATTAAATAAAAAACGGGGCCGGTATAAAAACCGCCCCCGCTTCAACCTTGGTAAAAGGAAAGGCACACCCTCTTTTACCACGGCGTTATTCTTATACGCGCCTCAACCCGTCAAAGCGCGGCGGATGACATCGACATCCTGTGCAAAGGACGGATCGTCCGTCGCCAGCTCCTCGATCTTGCGAACGGCATGCATCACGGTCGTGTGATCGCGGCCACCGAACTTGCGGCCAATCTCCGGCAGCGAGCGTGCGGTGAGTTGTTTCGAGAGGAACATCGCCACCTGGCGCGGGCGCGCAACGTTGCGCGAACGGCGGGCCGAATGCATATCGGTCAGGCGGATATTGTAATGCTCGGCCACTTTGCGCTGGATCTCGTCGATCGTGATACGGCGGTCGTGACTGCGCAGCAAGTCGGAGAGCACATCTTGCGTGCTTTCCAGCGTGATTTCCTGCTTGGCGACATCGGCATGGGCGACGATGCGGTTCAGAGCGCCTTCCAGCTCGCGGATGTTCGAGGTGACTTTCAGCGCAAGGAATTCGAGAACCGCTTCCGGCACATCGGCGCCAAGCTGGTCGCGTTTCGCCTGAAGAATACCAAGACGCAGCTCATAGGTGCTCGGCTGGATATCGGCGACAAGACCCCAGGCCAGGCGCGAGCGCAACCGTTCATCAACGCCCGATAAATCGCTCGGTGCGCGGTCGCCGGAAATGATGATCTGTTTGTTCTGATCGACCAGCGCGTTGAATGTATGAAAGAATTCTTCCTGCGTGGATTCCTTGCCGCTGATGAACTGGATATCGTCGATCATCAGGACATCGACCGAACGGAAGAAATCCTTGAACGCCATCGTGTCGTTATTGCGCAGGGCTTTGACGAACGTATACATGAATTTTTCGGCGGACAGATACATCACGCGCTTGCCCGGCTGCTCTTCGGCCATGGCGTGCGCGATGGCGTGCATCAGGTGGGTTTTACCAAGACCGACGCCGCCATAGATAAACAGCGGGTTAAACGGTACCGACGCGCTTTCAACCACGCGGCGCGCGGCGGCATGCGCCAGCGCGTTGGATTTTCCGACAACAAAACTTCCAAACGTAAAACGCGCATCAAGCGGTGAGGCCAGCTCGAACGGATCGGCAGACGCTGCCGCCTGATGGTCTTTGCCATTGCCGTTCGCTTTCAGCGGTTTTGCCGCCTCTTCCTCGCCGATCGGCGTCTCGAGGCTGATGGGCTGCTGCGCAATC
>CAYSGL010000005.1:0-7101 GCA_964430725.1 uncultured Pseudobdellovibrionaceae bacterium | reverse complement strand
CGATCGGCGCGGACTGCACCACAACAACTTCCAGACGTTTGATATCGGCATTGGCGCCGGCACACAGCTCCAGAATTTTCTTGGCGTAATGGGTTTGAATCCAATCGCGCATAAAGCGCGTCGGTACGGACACTTCCAGCGTGTTGTGATAATAGGCCTGCAGCGTCATCGGCTTAAGCCAGCTGCGGAAAACGGTTTCACCGAATTCGCCACGGAACGATTTATAAACGGTTTTCCATGTATCCAGAATCTCCGGACCTGGCGCAAAAGACTCCCCGGAATTGTGTTTGTTTTTCTTCGCTGCAGTTGCGCCAAGATGCTTATCTGACATGACGGTACTTCTCCACTCCACTAAATAAGTCAGTTTTCCTTTTGCCGCGATCACCCTTAAACAAAGCGCAAAAAAATCCCTTTGCGAAAATCGCTTTTCGCATCGTTCATTTTCCTATCACGACATTATTTTACCAAGGTTGCATCGAAGCGATAAACGGCTCACGCCTTGCGCTTCTCTAGCGTCCCCCATCCCCCCATCTCTGGAAAGACAACACACACTTAAGACCACTCAAAGTGTAAAGGGTTTCCCCTTTGTTATGATGCGTACGTTTGTTCGTACGCTTGTTTTGTTTGATTGTTTTTTATCAATAGACCGAAAATATCCACAGCGCAATCAGAATAAATAGCGAACACGAAAAAAAGAAATTTTTTATCTGTTGACAACTTTAAAATACTTGCCCGGTGACAAGTATTATACTCATCACCGGGCAGATAAAAATTAAAATAATATTGATATGTTTATTTTGCGGCCTTGATGCGGGCCGACAGGCGCGACATTTTACGCGCCACCGTGTTTTTCGAAAAAACGCCTTTGGCAACGCCGCGATCCATTTCCGGCTGTGCCGCGTTCAGGGCTTGTTGCGCTTGCGCGGCATCGCCAGCGGCCAGCGCCATCTCGACTTTTTTGATAAAGGTGCGGATACGGCTGCGGCGCGCACCGTTAATGGCCGCACGTTTGGCGTTGCGGCGAATACGTTTTTCTGCTGAGGCGTGGTTTGCCATGGTTTTCAGTCTCTCTTTGTACAGTCCAATAATAATGTTTGTTTCGTCAGGGCGGCGGGTCAACGCGGACCATGCCGCCGGAATCCTTGATCTCAAGTGGGCTGTTTTAGACAGCTTGCCGCTTTTTGTCAAGAAAAACACCCCCTCCGAAAACCCATTGAAAGAAAAGGATTTTAACGCGGCTCCAGCCGGAAAATAATCAAAATCCGCCCCTCCTCGCGCCGCTCGGTCACGCTCAGCACCTGATCCTCGCGGACATAGCGCCCGTCCCCGGCGCTCTCCCAGCCAAATTGCGGCAACGCCTCGGCATAAAAACGCTGCACAACCGCCGCTTCTGTCCCCTCGGCGGCCAGCGCGGTCGCCTGCGCGATCCGGCCTTCGGGCTTGTCGAACACCACCCCGCGCTCGGACAGTTCGCTTAATCCCGGCATCACCGGCACATCCCCCAGATCGTCAAAAAACCGGGGATCTGCCGCCTGCGCGGTCGCCGCCACGATCAATAAAACCGATAAAAGAAAGGCTAAAAACCCGCCCAGCACAGACCGTCTCAACGCTGCCTCCTTGCGCAATAAAATGTCGAACGGCCACCCTGCGTCATGCGCCGCACACAGGGTTTTTGGTGCCCGGCCTGCGCGCAGGTCCGGCACACACTTCCCTCCCGATCATACACGCTAAATCCATGCTGGAAATAGCCCAGTTCGCCGCTTGCCTGTACATAATCCTTCAGCGAGCTGCCGCCCGCCGCAATTGCCTCGCCCAGAACGGCACGAATGGCCTGTACAAGCGCCTCGCGCTGGGCGGCGGACAGGCTGCCTGCCGGTTTCAGTGGATTGATGCCTGCCCGATACAGCGCCTCGCACGCATATATATTGCCCACGCCGACCACGATACGCTGGTCCATCATGGCCGGCTTGATCGCCTGCGTACGCCCCTTGAGCCTGTCTCTCAAATAGTCTGCATGGAATTCATTACCCAGCGGCTCCGGCCCCAGATGCCGGAAACTGTCATGGTTTTCTAGGTTGTCTGCCCGTACCAGCAATACCATGCCAAAGCGCCGTGGATCATTCAGCACCACCTGCGCCCCGTCATCCAGCGTCAGGATCAGATGGTCATGCTTGGCCGGCACATGGTCGCGCGTGATGACCAGTCGGCCCGACATCCCCAGATGAACGATCAGGCAATCACCACCCGCCAGATGGAGCAGGCAGTATTTGGCCCGGCGTGAGAGATGCGTAATGCGCCGCCCCTCGGTTCGTGATGTCAGGTCTTCGGGAAACGGCACCCGCAGGCCCGCCCGCCGCGTTTCAAGACGCGCAATCATCCGCCCCGCCATCACAGGGGACAGGCCGCGCATCACGGTTTCGACTTCGGGTAATTCCGGCATGGCTTTTTATGGGCGACGCAACGCCGCGCGTCCATAAAAAAACCGCCCGCGTGGGGACGGGCGGTGGAGTTTCTTTTATTGTCTGGGGAGACTTGTCGGGAATAGCTTCCTTCTTATGGTTTGGTACCGCCGTTATCCGGAAAGTGATTTATAGGTTTGTGCCGCGCTGTGATACACTGCGACCAGATCGCGGATATACAGCCGATCGGCGCGCTGACGCTCAGCCTTGAAGGATGCCAGCGCCGCCGGGCTGAAAGACTGGGTCGCCGCCCCATCGCGATAACGCTGTAAATGGGTGAGCAGGTCTACGCGCAATTGTTCCATAAAATCCTGCCAGCACTGGCCGCTGATCGACCCGTTCAGCCATCCGCCGCCCGCATCATCAACCTGATCCATCAGGGCCAGAACCTCTTCCAGCGCATCAAGAAAAGGTTGTTCTGTGTGTTTTCGTGCGCGGACCGGGCCTTTCACGGCCAACAGGCGTTGCAGGGCCTCGCCCTGATCACGACCTTGGTGAGTGGTGGGACCCTGGATTTCTCGTACTTCCGGCATGCCGACCCCGCATATATAATTCTTATTGATAAGGATATTAATAATATCAAAATGAACAGGCTGTCAATAAAATTTGATATTTATTCACATAAGGACTATAAAACCCATAATTTTTAAACAAGTGGGGACTTGTCAGACATGATTACACCGGACCAGATCCGCGCCGCGCGCGCACTCAAAGGCTGGAGCCAGGGCGAATTGGCTTCCCGCACCGGCCTTGCCGTCCCCACCATCGCCAATATCGAAATCGGCAAACAGGAACCGAGCGTGAAGACGATGGATAAGATCGTGCATGCGTTCGAAATCAATGGGATCGAGTTCATCACGGATCGCGGCGTACAGAAACGGCAAAGCGATGTTACCACCTATCATGGAACAGATGGCTTTATAATGTTTTTAAATGACCTGTACAAAACAGTCAGAGAGGCAGGGGGGGCCGTTTATCTCTTTAACGCGCGTCCACAAAACTGGGATAAATGGCTCGGTGACTTTTGGCATGATGTTCATGCCCCTAGAATGCAAGAAATAAAAGAAAAGCTCGATTACAAAATTATATCAGAAGAAGAAGATACTAATTTTATTAGTGGAGCATTCGCAGAATACAAATGGATTCCTAAACCATTATTCAATGAAAAGTCAGCTTTTTATGTTTATGCAGATAAGGTCGCGGTAATTGATTTTCAGGAAACTTCCGTTTCTATTACATCAATCGGACAACCACAGTTTGCGAACACTATGCGCATTCTTTTCGAAACAACATGGAATAATCTGGCAATCAAACCAAACAAAAAGGCCGGATCGTAACCCGGCCTTTCTTTTTATCTTTTCAATGAACGATGTGAGAGAACCCTTCTCCCCGACGCTTTGCAACGCAAAGCGGTTGAGGGAGAGGGGCCCTAACTTAGAATCCCATACCGCCCATGTCGCCCATGCCGCCGGGCATACCGCCGGCCGCTGCGCCTTTGCCGTCGTCAGGCGCGTCTGTGATCGTCGCTTCGGTGGTCAACAACAAGGACGCAACCGAGGCCGCATCCTGAAGCGCCGTACGAACGACCTTCACCGGGTCGATGATGCCTTCCTTGACCATGTCGCAGTAATTGTCGTTCTGCGCATCATAGCCTTGTGCGGCATCTTTCGCCTCGATGAGTTTGCCCACGACGATCGAGCCTTCCTTGCCGGCATTTTCGACAATCTGGCGGATCGGCGCCTGGCACGCCTTGCGGATGATTTCGATACCGAACTGCTGGTCTTCGTTATCACCTTTTACTTTTTCGAGGATACGCGACGCGTAGAGCAGAGCCGACCCACCGCCGGCCACAATGCCTTCTTCGACGGCGGCACGGGTTGCGTGCATCGCATCGTCGACGCGGTCTTTACGCTCTTTCACTTCGACTTCGGTCGCCCCGCCAACGCGCAGGACAGCCACGCCGCCCGCGAGTTTCGCCAGACGCTCTTGCAGTTTTTCCTTGTCGTAGTCCGAGGAGGTTTCCTCGATCTGCGCGCGGATCTGGCCGCAACGGGCTTCGATATCCTGCTTTTGACCGGCACCATCAACAACGGTCGTGTTGTCCTTGGTGATGGTGACTTTCTTGGCCGAACCCAGCATATCGATCGTCACGTTTTCCAGTTTGATGCCCAGATCTTCGGACACAACCTGACCACCCGTGAGGATCGCCATGTCCTCCAGCATCGCCTTGCGACGATCGCCGAAGCCCGGCGCCTTGACAGCCGCGATTTTCAGGCCGCCGCGCAGTTTGTTGACAACCAGCGTCGCCAGCGCTTCGCCTTCGACGTCTTCTGCGATAATAAGCAGCGGACGGCCCGTTTGCACAACGGCTTCGAGTACCGGTAACATCGCTTGCAGGTTCGAGAGTTTTTTCTCGAACAACAGGATGTAGGGGTTTTCAAGAACGGCCTGCATCTTGTCGGCGTCCGTAATGAAGTACGGCGAGAGATAACCGCGATCGAACTGCATGCCTTCAACGACTTCCAGCTCGGTGTCGAGCGATTTCGCTTCCTCAACCGTGATCACGCCTTCCTTGCCGACTTTTTCCATCGCTTGCGCAATGAAATCGCCGATTTCTTTTTCGCCGTTGGCCGAGATCGTGCCGATTTGCGCGATCTCTGCGTTCGACTTGATCGGCTTGGCGTTGTTTTTCAGCTCTTCGACGATCGCGGCCACGGCCTTGTCGATACCGCGCTTGACATCCATCGGGTTCGCACCGGCGGTAATGACTTTATTGCCCTGATTGACAATCGCCTGCGCCAGAACGGTCGCCGTCGTCGTACCATCGCCCGAGTGGTCGTTTTGTTTCGACGCCACTTCGCGGATCAGTTGCGCACCGAGATTTTTGTGTGGGTCTTTCAGTTCGATTTCCTTGGCAACGGTGACACCGTCCTTGGTCGAGCGCGGTGCGCCGAACGATTTCTGGATCAGCACGTTGCGGCCTTTCGGACCCAGCGTTACTTTTACAGCATCGGCGGCGACATTTACACCATCGAGTAGTTTTACACGAGCCTGTTGCTCTAATGAGACTGATTTTGCAGTCATAATTTTATCTCCTTGAATAAAAAATTGTTCATCGTTTGCAACCGTCACTTCGTTCCGTCGAACCGATGAACGTATGTGCCGATTGCGAAATTACTACGCAGCGATCACGCCCATGATGTCGGATTCTTTCACGACGAGCAGATCTTCACCATCGACGGTAATTTCCGTACCGCCCCATTTCGAAATAAGCACGCGGTCGCCGACCACGACATCAAGCTTCATGCGCTCGTCGCCGTCTTCGTTGTAAGCGCCCGGACCAACGGCCAGCACTTCGGCTTCCATCGGCTTTTCCTTGGCCGTATCGGGGATAATGATCCCGCCGGCTGTTTTACCTTCCTGCTCGATGCGACGCAGAAGGACGCGATCATGCAAAGGACGAAATTTCATGTGTTTTCTCCTAAACAGTTGATTTATAACGATTTCTGGCACCCGCTTGCGGCATGCCAGCACTCTCCCCATGAGAGTGCTAACAGATATAGCGGGGCGCGGCGGGTTTTTCAAGATCTCTCTTGTCGTCATGCCCGCCCCCGAGCGGGCATCCGGTTTTGAGAATCCAGATCCCCGCACAGGACGGGGATGACGTTTATTATTGGTAAACCGCTTTATGCTATACTGAGCTAGTACGCTCGGAAAGAAGCGTAATGAACAAAGCAGGAGGTTTGGACATGGCGGACTTGGTCGTTCAGCTCAAAGACTTTCGGTTAACCACGGCGCAGATATTCTATCACCTGCCCGATTACCCCAAATTGTTGCAGGAATTTGTCTGGCAGGATTACGACCGCGCGCCGGATTATCCCAAACTGCTCGGCTTTTTAAATTTCTGGGAAGATAAAATCGAAGGCAAACTTCATTCGGTCTATGTCGCGCGGCAACAACTCATCACCCCGTCCGATGCGCGCTTCGCGGATTTTGAAGGAACGGTGCAGTAAAACGGGATAGTCAGTTCGTCAGCCATGACCGAGGTGAGATTGAGGCTGCACGCGGCTTGTATTGCACATAAAGAACGCCCTCTTCATCAAACACCATGCACTCGCGCGTCAACTTGGATGACATGTTGCCGGTGAGCAGGTTGCGCTTTGTCTCCGTGAAAACTTGCTCGAAATGATTACCGTTATTTGATCTTGGCATTTCGGGATGAATTGCCGATACATCTACGCCTGCAATTTCCTGAACGATCTGATTTGCAAGATATACGCAATTTACCGCAGCCATTGGCGTCGCATCGGACGCACGCATGAAATCAAGAGTATCTTCTTGCTCGTAATTACCCCGCAGATTACCGCTAAAATCTATGGGCACATGGCCTTTTCTTTCAAAGTCCAATATCACCCCATTTCACGGGAGAAATAGTACGGGCTTATGACGTCCCCTTCGGCATCTCTTAAATTTGTGGCCTTGGCATTCGGTAAGTTTATCATTTCTCTGATCATATCAATGTAGGATTCAGCAGCCTGATATTCATCCCGTGTCACTTCAAACAGCAAAGTGTTACGAATATTATTAACCGACAACAAAACAGGTAAGGTGCCACCGCCCGATGGAGTGTAGGCATTATATC
>CAYSGL010000004.1:5930-14544 GCA_964430725.1 uncultured Pseudobdellovibrionaceae bacterium | reverse complement strand
AATCCGAACAACCCGATCTGATTCAGCGCCACCTGACGGATATTCAGTTTCATCTATGCGCTTCTGAATCCTATCTGAAGAAGAATGGCATACCCAAAAGTGCAAAAGATTTACAAAAGCACATCTTAATCGGCTATCCCGAAGGGGTCCCACCGCCATTTGCCAATCCGAACTGGCTGTTCCGCGCGGCGGGGGTCGATATGGAGTCCAATTCCAACTTGCTGATGATGAACTCGCTCTATGGTATTTATGAAGCCGTGAAGGTTGGAACCGGCATCGCCGCCCTGCCCGACTACCTGATTAGCGCGGCCAAGCTTACCCCCATCCTGCCAACCGTTACCCGCCCGCCGGTCGGCATGTATTTCGTCTACCCCGAAGAACGCAAGAATTCCCAGCGCATTGCCGCGTTCCGCGACTTCCTGCTCCAGACGATTGCAGAGACAAAGTTCTAGCTCCTTCGCTTGGCACCCTCTGAGACTGACGCAAGATATGCATATTGCGCATAGCTGAAATGCGTAGCATCCCCTAGACATATCGCCCCAAATAGGGGTATAAGTCTATCCACGCGATGCATGCATCGCGGGACTTTTAGTCCCACGCCCTAAGGGGCGTGAAACCTCCCTGTTCAACTCGCCGGGCATTTGCCCGGTTTTTTTTCACTTTTTTGCTGGCCTGCACCATAGGGAATGCTTTGGGATATAATCGTGGTTAATGTATAATATAATTGTTAATTCAACGCGTTACGGAGTCCTCACTTGGTTCATGCCGGCAGCCCCCCTCCCCTGATCGCCCTGTTCAATTATGGCGGGGGCATGCGCGGCCTTATCCCTGCCTGCATTATGAACCATATTGAGCAAAAAACCGGATTGCGCATGGCGCAGATGGTTGATGTTTTTTGCGGACCGTCCACCGGTGCTATCCTGAATGCCGGCCTGACCCTGCGCCATCCCGATCGTCCGAACGAGCCTAAATATAAAGCCCGCCACATGATCCGTTTTTACGAGCGTGAGGGCGCACGTATCTTCCCGCAGGATCGTTTCCGTTCTCTGCGCGGTTTGATCCATGATTTTAATAACCGCACGATGAAAATCGCGCAGTTAAATAGTATTTTCAAACACGGGCACTATGACCCGGTTAATTTAAACCGCGCGCTGCGCTCGCTGTACGGTAACGCGCGCCTAGGCGAGACATTACAAAGCCTGATCATCCCATTTTACGATATTCAGGGGACCCAGCTGCAAGCCGTCAGCGAGGATGATGAAAGCACCGCCGCCCCCGTCCATACCCGCAACAACATTATTGATGAAGGCGGCCATGCTGTCTGGCTGAAACATATGAAGATAAATGGGGGCTATGGAGCAAAGCGCGGCACACCCGATGTTCTGTTACATGATGCTGTGACCGCAAGCGCCGCCGCGCCGACATTTTTCCCCTGCCATAATTTCACCGCGCAATGGGGCGACAGAGAACACCCAACCGATTATACCGCCATTGATGGCAGTATTTTCGACAATCCGTGTATTACCTATCTGGGCGCGCTGCGGCAACATCTTCTGCCCGGGCAAAAACTGATTCTGATCGTTCTTGGCACCGGCCATGTGAATCGGACCATCAAGAAAGACGACTGGAACCGTTTCGGGTCCTTGGGTGTTGTCGATCCCGTGAATGATTTGCCGTTAATCAATATTTTCTTTCACGCTTCCGAGACGGCATTGTGGGATACATTCGCCGATGAAATGGGAGATAATCTATATGTCTTCAACAAATCAATGATTTCGAGCCGCGCGGAAGACTGGCCCAGTACGCAGATCGATGATGCTAGCCCCGAAAATCTTGACCGCCTGAAAAAATTTGCCGATTCCATTATCGAAGAACAGCGCGGCAAACTGGATGCGGTATGCGATATACTTGTCAGCAACCATGAAAGAAAACAGCGGGAAAGCAGCAAAAAACCCGGGGCGCGGAGTTGGAAAGATATGATTTCCCAGCTTATCCCGATGGGGGAATGATCCGCCCTTGCCAACTTATCCACACATTGCGGCAACGCAACATACAAAACGCTAATATTCCCGTCCCCTCCGCGCTATCCTTTTGGAAAGTAGTGATAAAGAGTGACGGGTCCCTATGTCCTTTCTTGACAGCATGCGGTCTTTTTCAACGCAAAAGGCATTGCCATTACCAAGACCCGCCTTGTCAGGCAGAAAGCCTTTTGATCCGCGTATTCGGGTTATTTGCGATGAAAACGGGGCGTGCCGGGTTACAAATAACCCAAAAGATCCCAACGGGTTTCAGCGAAGTTATTATCGCCTCTCAAACGGCACGCGCATCACCTTATACAAGGCACCGGCCGAGAACGAAACCATCCGCGTATTCGGACTAACCGGATATAAAACAGACTACCTGCTCTCGCCCCAACGCATTAAAGAAGCGCAAAAAAAAGGCATATCGCATTACTGGCTGGCCCTGCCCAATGCATACCGGGAAAATATTTTGCATGCGCCCCTTTATGCAGAGACAGCTAAACTGCTTATCAAGATAGCGTATCAAATGCGTAATGAAGCATCGAACGATGCCAAACAAATTCTTATGGGCCATTCGACAGGGGCGCGCTTTAACCTGGAAATCGCGCAGCAGGACGATGTCTTCAAAGCCATTCAGGAAACATTTGCAGGGTTTATCGCCTCTTCCGCTTTTCTTGACTCGGCCAACGCCTCGCATTGGTTCTACCCTCAACGTGCCAGATTTTGGGCATATTTTTGTGAAAAATATGCCCACCTCCTGCCAGACGAGCACGTATTTTCGCAAAATTATTTGCGTTTTTTCGGAGAAGACAGCACGCCGGCCCATGCGAAAGGGTATATACATCCAACTTTTGGACAGATCAGGGATTTAACACAAGGCGGTTTTTCACTGGCACAGCGCATTGAGAAAAACTCTCATCCATTTAAAACAGAGAACTTCCCCGTTGCCTTTTTTTACAGCACGCGAGATGGGTTCAGCTCCCCAAGAACAAACGAACGAACCGCGCTCTCTCTTGGCGCATCGCAGGTATCTTTGGTCGCTTCAGATCATTCCCCGATCAGCATGAGCCAATTAGTTGCCGCGCATTATCGCGAGATTATCCAGGCCATGGTAAGAGGTGATTTTTCTGCTGCTGTTCATAGCAAAATTATACATGATCCCGCGTTGCCAATGACACAAAGCCTTATGAGTCCCTTCATTGAGGCCGCGAAAGAAACAAATACGCCGTCACGCCTGCGCAGCTTTTCCGGCGGCGGCACCGGACAGGGCGGAACAGGCCTTTTGGATACGTTCGCACGCGGCGCGCAGGGCTTCTTCGGACGTCGCGTAGCTGATGCGGAAATGGGGGGACAAGCCGAAGGCCGCACCATGGACGGCGGCAACGCCTTGCGCCTCTAATAGATACGTCACGAAATCTTCATCCGTTTCAATCACCTTGCCGTAGGGCGTGGTTTTGCCGATGCAACCCGCACAGGACGGATACACATAGAATGCGCCATCGGGTGTCGGGCAATCAATGCCGTCACATTCATTCAGCATTGAAACAACGAGATCGCGGCGCGCTTTGAAACTTTCAACCCACTTGGCCATGAACGACTGATCGCCGTTCAATGCTTCGACAGCAGCGGCCTGAGAGATCGAGGACGGGTTGGATGTGCTCTGCCCCTGTAGCATCGCCATAGCCTTGATCAACTCTTTCGGGCCGCCGGCGTAACCGATGCGCCAGCCAGTCATCGAGTATGCTTTTGACACGCCGTTCACCGTCAATGTGCGGTCGTATAAGGCAGACTCGACTTGCGCGGGCGTACAGAATTCAAACCCGTCATAAACAAGGTGTTCGTACATATCATCGCTCATCACCCAGACGTGCGGATGTTTCACCAGTACATCGGTTAGCGCTTTCATGTCTTCGTGCGTGTAACCAGCGCCCGTCGGATTGGATGGCGAATTTAAAATCACCCATTTGGTTTTCGGTGTGATGGCGGCTTCGAGCTGTGCCGCACTCATTTTAAATCCATTTTCTTGGGGACAATCGACAATCACCGGCTCACCTTCAGCCAGCAACACCATATCAGGGTACGATACCCAATACGGTGCAGGAATAATGACTTCATCCCCCGGATTGAGCGTCGCCATCAGCGCGTTATAAAGAACCTGCTTGCCGCCCGTACCGACAATTACCTGATCACGCGCATAGGTCAGGCCGTTTTCGCGTTTGAATTTTGCAATCACAGCATCCTTAAGTGCCGGCGTGCCGCCGACATCGGTATATTTCGTCTGGCCGTTTTGAATTGCCTTGATCGCGGCTTCTTTTACAAAGTCAGGCGTATCAAAATCCGGCTCGCCCGCGCCCAGCCCGATAATGTCTTTACCAGCGGCTTTCAGTTCAGCGGCTTTGGCGGTCACAGCCAGCGTGGGGGACGGTTTAACGCGCGACAGGCGGTTGGCGAGAATGGACATGGAGACTCCTTTTGTATGGTTTAAATAACCATACAAGACCATGTCCGCCAAGGGCTTTTTAAAGGGCGTCCGGGCGGATAAAAGCGCGATCGGGATGGACAGGCCCTTCAAATCTAATTCCCCGCACCGCGAACCAATCAGCCAGCGGTTTAAGAAGCGGATGTGCTAACTCGGCTTGCAAATAAGACTGGATGAGTGGCAGATAATCCAGATATCGCGGCTTGCCGCCATGCAGGGCCAGCTTGATAAACTGCCCCGACAGCCTGAGGTGGAATTGTGCCGATAACAGCGCATACCATAGATCGAACGCCTTCCGATCTCCGGCTGGCAGATCGGAGATATAGCGATGGTAGAGAGTCTGCTTTATATCCGGCGGCGTTTCAACCCGTCCGTCTTCAAGCAAGTTTACCAAGTCATACGCCAGCGGCCCCCAGTGCGCACCCTGAAAGTCAAGCACCCCGCATTCATTCTTGATGAAACGAAGATTGTGACGTGCGTAATCGGCGTGAAGAAAGCCCGTCAAAGGACGGGGTAAATCTTTTTCAATCTCAAGGCATATTTCGTTATATTCTTCCAGCCAGCCGTCCGGATTGGAAGATTGTCTGATACATGGCGCGTACCAGTGAACAACACGATCATGGCGCGCATGAATATGGGAGATAAAATAGTCCGGCAAGCGGCACTCATTCACGGAAAATCCTTCACGCAAGCGGATCAAGACATCGACAGCCATGTCAAGGTAGCGCCCATCAATCGCCGTATCGCCCAGATCCTCCATTAAAATCAGGCCATTTGCTTGATCCGCCGCATAAATTTCCGGCGCGTGAATCCCTTTTTTCCGAAGCGCGGTAGCCAGACGAATAAAATCAGACAGGCGGTGCCCCGGCGTGGCGTAGGCGTGATCATCCGGCAGGCTATCCATCAAGACCGCGTTACCGACGCGATAAAAACGCCGCGATGCCATATCTTCGTATAAAGGTGTGATGCCATGATCTGCATAGCCGTTCCGATCGGCAAAGGCGCGGCGCACTCCCTCACGCGCGGCAAAGTAATCAGGCAAGGAGAATGATTGAGTCATGCAAGAAAGGTATCACCCCTCTTTCACACTGTCATTCTCCGACTTGATCGGAAAATCTCAGGCAAGTGGCTTTAGATCCTCCGGTCGAGCCGGAGGATGACACATTTTATTTCTTGGACTTATTCGCCCTGGACGCCAGCAGGTTGATCGCATCAATATGCCCCTGACTGGCTGGCGGCCTTTTTGACGGCAAGCGGCTATCCTCCTGGCCAAAAACTGCCGCATGGTCGTCTGCCACATGGCGCAAAAGCTCCATGCCAAAAGACGAAGACATGGCCTCCTCGTCCGCAGGACCGGCTTCGGGCATCGTTTCGCCCCGCTCCACGCGCAAGATCGCATGGGCCACAATGCCCGATAAATGGGGCACGACCAGCTCGGCCATCAGTTTAGGGTCTTCCAGCGCCCAGCGCATCACGGTCTGCCGCGCCTTGGCGGATGAGGTCGGATTTTCTTTGAGCGCGATGCGGATACGGTTTTCTGCGTAATTTTGTGTCATTTTTCGCCGTCCTGTCTTGATACCGGTTCAATAGTACCATAGTTTACCCGCCAAAGCCGTGAAAAACAGGCAAAAATGCCGGTAAAATAGTTAACAAGAATTTTATTGACATAATGGAAAATTCGGGGCATTGTGCCCCTCATTCAAGAATATCCAATCTATGCCGAAGGGCATATACATACGAGGAGTGAGATTATGAGAGCATCGAAATTTCTTAAACAAACTGCAGCTGCCACATTTATTGCTGTACCAATTTACTTTACTGGTGATGCGCTCGTGAGTGGCAATGCCGATCTTGGCATAAAACAAGCGTTTGCCTGCGGCGGCTGTACGACAGGCGGGGAGCCCCCCGGTGCTGGAAGCAGTCCCGGCGCTGGAAGCTCGGAAAGAGGTGGTGATGCCCCTATTCCAGGCGCTCTAACTACGACATTCTCTTGTAATTGTGTAGGATCAGACCGTTGGTTTTCGTCTCCCTATGGGGCAGCCCGTGCGGCACAAAATAACTGGTCTTGTACTGCAAAGAATTTAGAAATTATGTATCTGCGTAAACTTCCTGGTGAAGGCCTAGTACCGGTATTTATGACGACAGAGGGAGCTAGTATTTCTCCGGAAATTGTAAACTATGGTAGACGCCCTGACTCGCGGTGCAATGTGAATGAGACTTCTAAGAATTGGCAGCAGCTATCACAGGACCCCTATCGGCTATCACCAAGATAGCGTATTAAAAAACGCCCCGTAACGGGGCGTTTTTTTTGGTGACCTTATGCCGCCTTTGATTGAGTGGCGGCAAGGTCTGCCAGTTCGCTCAAAATGCGCTCGATGCCCTTGACGCGGTGTTTCACCTCATCCCATTGACGCAGGACGGAGAGGCGCTGGTCGGGGCGAAGCTTGATCGCGCCGCGCTGATCGTTCAGCCACGCCATCAGCGCCGGTACGTTCGGGGGTACATCTTTGTGAAAACCGATCAACGCCCCCTTGGGTCCCGCATCAACGCGATCAACACCTGCCGCGCGGCATAGCTGTTTAATCGCCACAATTTCCATCAAATTTTCCACTTCGGGTGGGATCGGTCCGAACCGGTCGATCAGCTCGGCGGCAAAAGACTCGATCCCTGCCCTGTCCGCCAGATCCGATAAACGCCGGTACAGGCTCATCCGCACACCAAGATCAGGCACATAATTTTCGGGTATCATAATAGACAGTCCCATATTGATGGTGGGCGACCATTGATCTTCGAGTTGGAAGTCGTCATCCATGATGCCCGCACGCGCGGCTGCGACCGCTTCTTCAAGCATCTGTTGATACAACTCAACCCCGACCTCCTTGATATGTCCCGATTGTTCCTCGCCAAGCAGATTCCCCGCCCCGCGAATGTCCATATCGTGGCTGGCCAGTTGAAAGCCCGCGCCGAGCGTGTCGAGCGTTTCCAGAACCTCCAGACGTTTTTGCGCCGTTGCGGTCAATTTCTGTTCCGATTGGTATGTTAAATAGGCATAGGCGCGCACACGGCTCCGCCCGATACGCCCGCGTATCTGATAGAGCTGTGCAAGGCCGAACATATCGGAACGGTGAACGATCATGGTATTCGCGCTGGGGATATCGATCCCGCTTTCAATGATATTGGTGGCCAACAGCACATCATATTGGCCGTCATAAAAAGCGCTCATACGATCTTCGAGTTCTGTCGGCGTCATTTGACCATGCGCGGCAATCACTTTTACTTCCGGCACCAGTTCTTTCAGTTGCTCCTCCAACTCCTGCATATCGCCGATACGCGGACAGACATAAAAGCTTTGGCCGCCGCGATAATGTTCACGCAAAAGCGCTTCACGGATGACAAACCCGTCGTAAGGCAAGACAAATGTGCGCACTGCCAGACGGTCAACCGGCGGCGTGGTAATCAAGCTCATTTCTTTTACGCCCGTTAAGGACATCTGCAAGGTACGCGGGATCGGCGTGGCAGATAATGTCAAAACATGCACATCGCTTTTCAATTCCTTGAGACGCTCTTTTTGCTTTACGCCAAAGCGCTGTTCTTCATCAACGATCACAAGGCCCAGATGCGAAAATTTCGTATCCTTGGCAAACAACGCATGGGTACCAACCACAATATTAACCGTGCCGTCACGCAGCCCTTCACGCGTCATCTTGGCTTCTTTTGTTCCGACAAGGCGTGATAATTGATCAACGCGCAGACCTGTCCCCGTCAAACGTGCGGCAAAATTTTTGTAATGCTGACGCGCTAGCAAGGTGGTCGGTACGACAAGCGCGACCTGCACACCTGACATGGCCGCTACATAAGCCGCACGCAAAGCCACCTCTGTTTTTCCAAAACCGACATCTCCGCAAATCAGGCGGTCCATCGGCTGGTCGCCGGATAAATCGCCAAGCACCGCATCAATGGCGCTTTGTTGATCTTCTGTTTCCTGATACGGAAATTTTGCCGCAAAAGCGTTATAAACATCTTTATCCAGACCTAGTTTTTCGGCACGTTTCAACTGGCGCTCAGCGGCAATTTTTAGCAAACCTTCCGCCATAACCATCAAATCTTTTTTGAT
>CAYSGL010000004.1:0-5920 GCA_964430725.1 uncultured Pseudobdellovibrionaceae bacterium | reverse complement strand
TGGCCTTACGCGCCTGCCATCCTGCCCCGCCAAGCTTGTCAAGCTGTGCCAAACCTTCGTCGGAGCCAAACCGTGAGAGAACTTCTATGTTCTCGACCGGCACGAACAGCTTATCACCGCCCGCATAGATAATCTTCAGGCAATCATGCAACGTGCCGGCGGCGTTTAACGTTTCCAGCCCGTCGAACCGCCCGACGCCGTGATCAATATGCACAACCAGATCACCAGGATTAAGCGCAGACACTTCGGTTAGGAAATTATCAGCTTTCTTGCGCTTCGCGGCTTTTCGGGCAAGACGATCGCCGAGTATGTCCTGTTCGCTCAAAACAATCAGACCGTCGGCAACAAAGCCGCTTTCCAACCCCAGTATCACCAGATTGATTTTATCTTTTTTAAGATCGCCCTGCTTGTCGGCCAAATGCAACGGCGCAATACCCGCATGCGCCATCATACCTTTTAAGCGCTCGCGCGATCCTTCGGAATAAGCGGCAATAATCGTTTTGCGCTTTAATGTGGTGATATAAGTCTTAATCGCGCCGAAGACATCACCATCGGGCAGTGCGCGAACATCGGCAAAATCACGGCTCTTGCGCGCCCCGCCGTCCTGTTCATGCTCCGGCGCACCAAACGGCATAAAAATAACCGCCTTATCCATCTGCGCCAATAATTCGGCGGGGGTAAAATAAAGCGACGACGGCGGCATTGGATTATATATGGCGCCGGTCAAAGATACGTCTGTTGATTTTTTCTTTTTGGCTTTTGCCGCATCCTGCAGCGTACGACGCGCTTCGTAAAAATCTTTAATCTGGACAAGGCGCTCGCCGGCAACCTGCTGGGCGGGCTGATCGCAAGAGAGAGCATAGTCACCAAGATAATCGAACAGCGTCTCCATGCGCTCATAGAACAACGGCAGCCAATGATCCATACCGTTATGGCGGCGCCCTTCACTGACTGCCTCATAAAGAGGATCAGAAGATGATACACTGCCGAACGTTTCACGGTACCGTGTACGGAAACGCGTGATAGAGTCCTCATCCAGTGTATATTCCGTAACAGGGACGAGAGAAAAACTATCTTTTTTCTCTGACGTTAATTGCGTCAGTGGATCAAAGGTACGGATATTTTCAACGTCATCACCGAAAAGATCAATACGGATCGGTTCGTCTTCCCCCGCCGGAAACAAGTCGATAATATCCCCGCGCAGCGCATATTGCCCCGCTTCGCGCACCGTATCTGTCCGGTGGTATCCGTTCGCGGCCAGATATGCCTGCAACTGCGTCAGAGACAATGGACCGCCAACCTGTGCAGAAAAACCTGATTTTTCCAGCGCGCTACGCGGCATGACACGCTGAACGGCAGCATTGACCGTAGTGATACAAATACGCGGCAGATATTTATCATCCGCCTGCCATGCCATCAGGCGCATCAGCGCTGCCACGCGCTTTGCCGCCACATCATCATTCGGCGAAATGCGGTCATAGGGCAAGCAGTCCCACGCGGGGAACACCACCACCTCGACCTCCGGCGCAAAAAAGCCGATCAGCTCATGCAGGCTGGCAGCGCGGGATTCATCGACGGCGATATGGGCGATAATTTTTTGCGTACGCGCGGCATCCTGTGCGCGGGCGATCAACACCCGCGCATCCTGCCCCTCCGGTACGCCATACAGATAATTTTCCACGATCAAACCTCTGTCACTTTGTGCGCCAAAAACAGGGGCAGAATTACATTATCAATCTCATCCGGAATCGGTTTGCCGATATACCAGTCATACAAATCCGGGTCGGGTTCGGACAATAAATCCTCATAAGCCGCAAGCGCGGCCTCATCCATGTCGGGAACATATTTGTCGGCAAAAGATCCCATAAGAAGGTCCATTTCCCGTGTCCCCCGGTGCCAGGAACGGAAAATCAGGCGTTTGCGACGGTTTTCAAGGCTTTCACTCATGGGTATAGTGTCTTAAATTGTATTGAAAGCCATGCCAAGACCTTTCGCCCTCGACCCACTGTTCCGCCTTGTTACCACCCTGCCCGGCGTGGGACCCAAAAACGGCAAATTGTTCGACAAACTTGTCGGCGGATCGAAAGTCATTGATCTTTTGTGGCATAAGCCGGTCGATTTTATCGACCGCTCGCATTCCCCCGAGCTGAAAGACGCGCAAAACGGGCAAATCATCACCCGCGAGGTCGAAATTTTAAAACACACGCCTGCTTCGCGTTCGGGTCTGCCATACCGCGTTCGGGCAACGGATGGCACAGGCGGAATCGATCTCGTCTTCTTTAACGCAAAACGCGACTGGATTGAAAAGCAATTGCCGCTGGGTGGCGTGCGGTTAATTTCCGGCAAGGTTGAGTTCTATCAGGGACAAGCGCAGATGGTGCACCCCGATTTCATCCTGCGTCCCGATGAGAAAAATCAGATTGATTTGATCGAGCCGATTTATCCGCTCACTGCGGGTGTAACCAACAAGATCTTACGCAAAGCCATACGCGGCGCGTGCGCCATTTTGCCTGCCCTTGATGAATGGCAGGATGCCGCATGGCTCAAGAAAAACAGATGGCCCACGTGGAAAACGGCGATGCATGACCTGCACCATCCCGAATCGGACAAAGATATTCTCCCCGATCATCCCGCACGCCAACGCTTGGCCTATGATGAATTTCTAGCCAATCAATTGGCCCTCGCCTTGATGCGCCTGAAAAACCGGAAAATAGGGGGCCGCGCTTTCCCCATCCAAAGCCCACTCAAACAAAAAGTTATGAACGCCCTGCCCTTTGATTTGACTGGCGCACAAAAAAGCGCCCTTAAGGAAATTGATGCGGATATGGCCGCCCCCATCCGCATGTTGCGATTACTACAAGGCGATGTCGGTTCGGGTAAAACTGTTGTGGCAGTCATGGCGATGCTCAACGCCATTGAAGGCGGCGCTCAGGCCGCGATCATGGCACCGACGGAAATTCTCGCGCGGCAACACGCCCTTAGCGTCGAGCCATGGCTTAAGGCCGTCGGCATACCTTTCGTCGTGTTGACCGGCCGTGATAAAGGAAAGGTACGCGATGACATTCTTTCACAAATAGCAGACGGTTCTGCAAAAGTTGTGATCGGCACGCACGCCCTGTTCCAGTCCGGCATCGAGTTTCACGATCTTGGCCTCGCAGTGATCGACGAACAACACCGTTTCGGCGTACATCAGCGTTTATCACTCTCAGGTAAAGGCAAGGGCGTCGATGTTTTGGTTATGACGGCAACGCCGATCCCGCGCACGCTTACCCTTACCGCCTACGGCGACATGGAAGTCAGCCGCCTCAATGAAAAACCGCCGGGGCGAAAACCGATTGATACGCGCCTGATTTCCAAGGACAAAGCGGATGAAATGATTGCGGCACTGGCGCGACAGATGGATAAAGGCGCACGCGCCTACTGGGTTTGTCCGCTGGTCGAAGAAAGCGAAACGCTCGACCTTGAAGCCGCCGAAGCGCGGTATGATGTCCTTAAATCTATATTCGGCAAGCGGGTCGGCCTCATCCACGGACGATTGAAGGCCGCCGAAAAAGATGCGGCCATGGCCGATTTTGTGTCGGGGAAAACATCTATCCTGGTCGCCACAACGGTGATCGAGGTCGGTGTCAACGTTCCTGAAGCCACCATTATGATCATCGAGCAGGCAGAGCGTTTCGGCCTCGCGCAATTGCACCAGTTGCGTGGGCGCGTCGGACGCGGCGGTGATAAATCGTTCTGCTTTCTGATGTATGGCGAGCACCTGTCGAAAAACGCCAAAGAGCGCCTGAGCATCATGCGCGACACGGAAGACGGGTTCCTGATCGCGGAAAAGGATCTGGAACTGCGCGGTGGAGGCGAGATTCTGGGCACACGGCAAAGCGGCCTGCCGGAATTTAGAATCGCCGATATGAGCGTCCATGCCGAGCTTCTAGCTGCCGCGCGGGACGATACGAAATTAATTTTAAGCAAAGATCCTGACCTAGAAGGATCGAGAGGTAAGCGATTGAAAACATTGCTTTATTTATTCGAACAGGATCAGGCCATTCAAACACTGCGTGCGGGATAACACCCCCTGCCTCCAAATTTGCAATAAATCTTGCAACTCTCTAAAATATTGATATATTTTCATAATTTAAGAGGTGTATGATGGTAGAGATCAGAAGAAGGGGCCCCCAAGCAAAAGCGCCGGACTTTGCCGGGCAACCAGTGGATGATGACGGCAATCCCCTGCCACACCAAGAAACCGCTCCCCAACAAGGCCCGGCGGCTCAGGCAGATACGCCAAAGACGGAAAAGGCGCCGGGTAAGCCTATAGATATCTCGACGTTTCGTAATGACGATAAATTCAAGCACCTCTATGAAGGCCTAAAGCCAGAAGATGAGCTAGCAAAATGGCTTGACCAGTTTCTCGCGGGCCTTGTAGCAGCGTATGGTGTGAACAATATCAATAAACATATTTTATTAGATAAAGCAGTCGTCCAGAATTTTGCCAAACGCTACGAACTTATCGGCGATATTAAAAATCTGAAAGAAGGAAGTAGCGTAACCTTTGCCGATCGTGATAATGATCACCGTTTCAAAGTAAGCGCTGACACGATCGCCTTTAAAGATAGCAGTGCCATTTTCAGCGCACAAGATGCGTATGACATGGTTTTACTCGCCTCTCTTAATCGAAATATGGTCCATAACGGCATTGAATTGCAAGGCACGCCACAGCAAAAAATGTTGCTTCGTTTGGCCATTGAGCATGTCAATCAAACATTACCGATCGATCAGCAAATCCGCATCAAGGAGGAAGAACCATCGGTTAAAAAAGGATTTTGGGGAAAATTCAAAAATGTAGCAATGTCAACAAACGACAATGCCATTCATCCGGACATCCAAAAAGAGTGGGATGCTTTTCTGCAAAGTCAAAAAGAGGCGCAGGAATATGAACAGTCCCTGACCGGCGAGCCATTGGAATTATTGCGCGAATATATGACAGTGCAAGGATCCGATCCTGAAGCGGTAAATTTAACCGCTGAAGCCGCGCAACTTATCGTCGAGATCCAAGATGTTGATCCAAAAACTCTGGAGAAAGATCTCATAAAATCACCTGAACAAGTCAAAGCACTTTTGGAATTTTTGGAAATCACCGGCTTTGTTTCGGCGGAAGAAAATGGAAAGCGCGAAGTTCTGATTGATAAAGAGACATTATCACCCAAATCGTTTGATCATGCGGCAACCTGTTTTGCGGCCGCCTGCCTGAATGGAACAACAATCCCGAACCTGCGCGGCGAATTCCTGCAACATGTGCGAAAAGAGAGAGAGCAAGGAAACAACCTGAACATTCTTGATTCCAGGAGACGGGCCAAAGACAATAAGGCATTGTGGGATTCGATACAAAACCATCAAGGGCCAATACCGGTCGCGGCCTAAATCATTCTTTCCGGTGGTGTAATAATGCCACCGGAGACAACCATTTTGATCGCCTCTTCAACGCTCATCTTCATAAAGATCAGATCTTTTTTCGGCACGAACAGCAAAAATCCGCTGGTCGGATTTGGTGTCGTCGGCAAAAAGACGTTCACCACTTCCGTATCGGTTAAAGACTGAACCTCACCTTTGGTTGTACCGGTCACAAAACCCATCACCCAAATGCCTTTGCGCGGATATTCAAACATGACGACTTCGCGAAAAGCCTGCGATTGGCTGGCCATGACGGTTTCGAAAATCTGTTTTAGGGCACCGTAAATCGTGCGCACGATAGGCATCTTATCAAGAATATATTCCGAAATCCGGATCATCACCCGGCCGAAATAATTGCGCGCGAACCAGCCAATGGTAATAAAAAACACAATCGCGATAACAAGGCCAAGGCCCGGAATTTGAAAGGGCAGATAAAAGTCCGGATTATAACGTGGCGGGATCAGGCTGGTGA
>CAYSGL010000003.1:0-17725 GCA_964430725.1 uncultured Pseudobdellovibrionaceae bacterium | reverse complement strand
AAACAAACCCGACAAAAATACCCAGCGCGATGCTAAAACGCAGGGCATATGTCAAGGATACCAGATTTTGTGATTGTTCAGCCAATGCAGGAGCGGGGGCGATCAGGGCGCTCAACAACATCAGCGGAGAAATGAGCACCACGATTACGAATGAGCCCAACATATCGTTGTACGAGCCGCTGAAACGTTCGCCAGCGCGCGGCATGAACAGCATCGCATCCAGACATCCCAGCAAGTGATTTTTGGTCGAATGTTTCATAACAACTTTGGAGCGCAACATCCCAATAGTGTAGCATATGTGGATAACGCGTAGAAAGAATGGCTTATTCCTGTTATGTTTCAATTGCTTATTGTAAAATAACTCTGAAAGAATCACATTCTATCAGGGCAAAATTATGACGACCTTCTCCGCCTGTTCCCGAAATTTGTTTATGGCCAGCGCGTTGAGCTTGATGCTTGTCGCTTGCAGCGGCGAGGGCCCATCGTATCATGGGCAAGGGGCACAAGCATTGCCGCTAGATCTTCGCGTCGCCAATCTTGAGCGGGATATTTCACAAATACGAAACGATTTAAGCCAGCTGGCCATGAACTATAACGGCGTGATGGCGACGAATGAGCGAATTGATGCGCTGATCGCCCATATGGAAGAGCAGCAGCGTGCAGCGCCGATGCCGGTCGTAGAGAAAATAGAACCAGTCCAGCCGGTGAAAAAAGATAGAACAGAACCTGCGCCAGCCGCACCCAAGCCCGCCATCAAACCTGCTGCAGCCACGCCCTTGACGGTCAAGGGCGTGCGTATAGGAGAGCATGCCGATATGACCCGCCTTGTCATAGACTGGACCGGGCTTGGCGCCGTAAAAGCAGATCTGGATAATTCCGAAAAACTTTTATTGGTCACCTTGTCCGATACAGGATGGGACGCCAAGAAAATAGTCTCCGGCTTGTCGTCACCTTTGGTGTCCGGTTGGAGCGTCGATGAAAACGGCAACGGAAAAATACTGGCTATTCGATTAAAAAAGCCGGTGACACTAAAATCACTCAACAAAATTGCTCCTGCCAAGGATCAACTGGCGCGCGTTGTGATTGATTTGTCCGGCGCTTGATGCCGCCTGCCAATCCACCGGTCCATAACCATTGTGGCGGTCAGGTCCCCTGTGACGTTCACGGTTGTCCGGCACATATCCAATAGCCGATCGACGCCCAGAATAATGCCAATTCCTGCAGGCGGGACACCTATTCCGGAGAGGATCGTTGCCAGAACCACAATACCCACACCCGGTGTTGCAGGGGTTCCTATTGATGCGCCGATTGTGGTCAGAATAAGCAGGACAGTTTCACTTAAGCTAAGGTCGATGCCGAAAACCTGGCACAGGAAAATAGCGGCAATCGCCTGATATATGGCCGTTCCGTCCATGTTGATCGTTGCCCCAAGAGGAATAACGAAGCGGCTGACGTCTTCTTTAACGTGCAGATTTTCTTCTGCGGCCCGAATAGACAAAGGCATTACGGCGGCTGAGCTGGATGTCGAAAAGGCCAGAAGTTGAACATCGCGGATGCCGCGCAGGAATTCCAATGGAGAGCGCCGCGCTAGAGTGCGGATGATGACGAGATAGACGCACAGCATGAAGAAAAGGCCGCCCAGAACGCACAGAATATAGGCGCCAATAGCCCCCAATGCGCCAAACCCGATGCGGATCATGGCATCGGCCATCAATCCGAAAACTGCGTAAGGGGCGAGGGCCATGGCCCATCCGATAATTTTCATTGCGGCGACCTGGCCGAATGTACAAAGGGCTTCGAAGGGGCGGACTGTTTCACGGGGAATTGTCAGGCACACAATGCCCAGCATAATTGCCGCGATAACAATCTGAAGCATATCCATGTTCAAGGCGGCTTCAATAAAATTGACCGGCATCAGATTAACGATCCTGTCGGGAACGCTGAGATTATCGAATATTTGTATGGCTTCACTTTCTTGTGCCATAGTTGCTGCGCTTGTGACCAGTTCGCTCGATACGTTTGCGCCCGGTTGAATTGTGCTGGCGATGATGATACCGGCTGTCACGGCAATGGCCGTCGTGGTGATGAAGTAGGGAACCAGCCTGAGGCCCATTTGTTTCAATTCTTCCAGTGAACCGCTTGTCAGTATGCCGAGAACGATCGAGCAGATGATCAGGGGAATAATAATCATCTTTAAAAGGGCTAGAAAAATAATACCCGGTAAGGCAATCCATTCTGCGGTTACAATTGCCTGCTCGCCGCTTAAGGCGCCAAGGCCGCCGGGGGATAGAACCAGCCCCGTGGCCGTTCCCAAGGCCATACCGATCAAAATTTTGGCCCATAAGTGCCGCGCTATCAGGCGGCCGATTGTTTCTCTGAAGGATTTATCGCGCGCGGAGAGTACCATGAAGTGTACGTTACCACGCTTTCATATGTGATAATACCTTGTTTTCACAGCTTTTGTGCCATGTTCTTGCCTTGGTTGCCGATCATCCTAGATATGATTTTACACGAAATACAACAAAAGGAGACTGACCATGAATAAAACGTTGATGCTTGGAATTGCCGCCATATCCATGGGCGTTGCTGTGCCCGCTATGGCCGAAAGCGGCAAGTATAAGGGAAAAGATATGTTTGCCTACCATGATACCAATGGTGACGGGGTCATTTCGAAAGAAGAATTCCTGAGCAAGGCCGAAGAACGCTTTGCAAAGCTTGATGCGGATGGAAACGGAGAAATTTCCAAAGCGGAACATGATGCCAAGAGAGCCGAGTGGAAGGGGAAAATGGAGGAGCATCGAGAGAAAAAAAGGAGAGGTGCGCCAGACGTCATGCCGCCTGAAACCGAATGAGTGAGTGCTTCCAGAAAAAACCCCGCTTTGTGGCGGGGTTTTTTATTGTGCGTGTTCCTGTGATTTTATTTGCCTGTGACGCATACGTAAGGCTTCGGCTTTGCCGGGGCTGAGCTTGTCCGCGCAATAATGACACGACACGCCTTCTTCATAGCTTGGTTTGAGTTTGTCTTCTTCGGTCAGCGGATAGCGGCAACCATAGCACATATCATAGGGGGATTCTTCCAACCCATGCCCGACGGCAACGCGGCGGTCGAAGACAAAACATCCCCCGTCCCACGTTGATTGATCTGCGGGGATTTCTTCGAGATATTTCAATATCCCGCCTTTGAGGTGATAGACTTCTTCAAAGCCATGCGCCAGCATATAGGCGGATGCTTTTTCACACCGGATTCCGCCTGTGCAAAACATGGCGACTTTCTTGTGTCTGGCCGGGTCCATATTATCGGCGACCCATTGTTTGAATTGCGTGAAGGTTTGTATATTCGGGTCGATGGCGCCTTTGAAAATACCGACGGCTGTTTCGTAATCATTCCGTGTGTCGACCAAAGTTACATCGTCGCGGGCGATCAACTCGTTCCAATCTTGCGGCGCGACATATTGGCCGACCAGTTTTGTCGGATCGGCTTCCGGCGCCTTCATGGTGATGATTTCTTTTTTCAGGCGAACTTTCATGCGGCGGAATGGCTGTTCCGAGGCCTGGGAGTATTTTAATTCCCCCAGACGCACGCCGCAGGTCGCATCCAGATGATCAATCAGGGCACTCATGACCGTTTCGCTCGGCGCGGCAATCGTACCATTGATGCCTTCGGGCGCGAGCAATAGCGTTCCGAAAATGCCATTTGCCTCGCACACGGCTTTGATCGACGCTTGCAATGCTTGCAGGTCTTCCAGCGCGATAAAGCGGTATAGGGCGGCAACGGTCCACATGGTGCCTGTTATAGAATGTGTCTTTTTATAAGGCAATTGTTTTCACGACATCGCGTATGGTCCGGGTAAAGGCAAGATATTCGGTTTTTTTAGGGGAGTGGGCGCGCCAGGCGGCTCCCAGCGTGCGTTCCGGCACAGGTTTTTCGAATTCCTTGAGAACAATACCGGCGGGCAATGTTCCGAATTTTGTGGCCATATGCGGCAACAGCGTTATGCCGTGACCCTGAGCAACCATATTGATGACGGTTGCCAGGCTGGAAGCCTGAAACTCCCTTAATTCCTGCGTCTCTTTTAGCTGACAGGCATCAAGCGCGTGCGAGCGAAGGCAATGTCCGTCATCCAACAGCAGAATTTTTTGCCCGGCCAGCATTGCCGGTGCGATTCTGTCAGTGCCTTTGAACGGATCGGCGTCGAGCGGAACGGCGCACACAAATCGTTCATGGCCAATAGGTTCTTGATGACAACCGGCCATGGGGAAGGGAAAGGCCATCAGTGCATAATCAAGATCACCGCTATCCAGCTGGGCATATATCTGTGCACTGGTCGTCTCAACAATCCTGATATCGACGTGCGGCCATGCCTCTTTCAGACGAGGCAACAGGTAAGGGAGAAGAAAGGGGGCAATGGTCGGGACCACCCCCATGCGAACGGTCCAGCTTTCGGGATCGATTATACGTGATACCTCTTCGCAGAGCCGCGTATAAGCCTCGATGACATCGCTGGACCCTTGGAACAACATGTGTCCTGCCGCGTTTGGTTGAACGCGCCGTCGATGGGTGCGATCGATCAAGGGACCGCCGAACAACGTCTCCAGCTCTTTGACGGCGGCGCTGAGGGCTGGTTGGGTGATGTTGAGTTTCTGGGCGGCCCGGCGGTAATTCCCGTCGGTACACAGCGTGTGAAAAAACTTTAAATGGCGGATATTGGGCAGGGTTTTAACCATAAAATTTACTTATCATAAGTTTGTGGTAATGATAAGTAAAATTTATTAAAAGGATCAGGATTATTGATTGGATTTCACTCCCGACTCATTGCTATGGTCGGACCATCAAAAGTCATTATCATATTGAAAGGAAAAGAAAATGCTTGGAATCGGCGATAAAATGCCCGAATTTTCGGTTACCGGTGTGAAGCCCCAGTTCATGGCCCATGAGGAAAACGGACAAAGTGCGTTTGAAGAAATTACGCAAGACAGCTTTGAGGGAAAATGGAAGGTCTTTTTCTTTTATCCCAAAGACTTTACGTTCGTATGCCCGACGGAAATCGTTGAGTTTGCAAAGCTGAATGATGAGTTCGCCGATCGCGATTGCGTGGTTCTGGGCGGTTCAACCGACAATGAGTTCTGCAAGCTGGCCTGGCGCCGCGAGCACAAGGATCTGAACAATCTGAATCAATGGAGCTTTGCCGACACGAATGGCAGCCTGGTTGATGGGCTTGGCATTCGCGACAAACAGGCGGGTGTTGCATACCGCGCGACCTTCATCGTCGATCCGCATAATGTGATTCAGCAGGTCACGGTTAACTCGCTGAACGTTGGCCGTAATCCGAAAGAGATCCTGCGCTTGCTGGATGCCCTGCAATCGGATGAGCTGTGCCCATGCAACCGTCCGGTTGGCGGCGATACGATCGATGCCAGCGCCGAAGCCGCCAAAATCAAGATTGCGGCCTAAGACCATGTCGTTGGAAAATATCAAAAATGCCATTCCCGATTATGCGAAGGACATTCGCCTGAACGTATCGGGTATGGCCAATGACGACACGTTGACGTCCCAACAATTTTGGGGTTGCGCGGTTGCCTGTGCGATGGCAACGGAAAATGCCGTTGTCATGCGCGAAGTGATGGATGAGGCGGCGCAGAATCTCGACGCCTCTGCAATGGAAGCGGCCAAGGCCGCCGCCGCGATCATGGCGATGAACAATGTGTATTACAAGTTCGTGGGCTCTGCGAACAACGCGGTATACAAAACCATGCCAGCCAAGCTGCGCATGAACATTATTGCCAATCCGGGCGTGGACAAGGGCGACTTTGAATTGTGGTCGCTGGCTGTTTCCGCCATAAACGGATGCAAGTATTGCGTTGATGCACATGAGGCGCAATTGGCCCAGCATAATATCGGTGCGGCGCAAGTGCAGGCTGCTGTGCGCGTCGCTGCGATTATCAAGGCCGCCGCCAATGTTCTAACGGCTGAAGCCGCAATGAATGATGCGCAAAGTGCGATGGCACAGGCCGCATAGCAGGCTTGGCCCTATATTTAAAAAAAGCCTGATTGATTATCAGGCTTTTTTATTATTGAGACTGATGGATAAAAATTTCGCGGTGCGGATACGGGATTTTGATTCCATTTTCTTTTAACGCATCCCATACGGCAAATAGAACATCGCTTTTGACATTTGTAATGCCGTTTTCTGCATCACGGATCCAAAAACGAAGTGAAAAATCAATGGATGACTCACCCAGCGCGATCATATGGCAGATCGGCGGCTTGTCCGGCTGAACGCGCTCCGGCTTCTGTGCGGCTTGCTCGGCGATTTTTTTCACAGCATGCGGATCGGATTCGTAATGTACGCCGAATTTGACATCGAGCCGCACCATCGTGTCCCCATGGCTCCAATTGACGACCTGCTGGCTGATCAGGAATTCATTGGGAATGAGATACGATTTATTTTCCCGGGTGATGATTTCGGTATGCCGCCCGCCCATATGCTGAACCCAGCCGAACGTGGAGCCGTTCCCGTCCGGGGTGAGGACTTCGATAATATCCCCCGGTTTGATCGACTGGTCGACCAACAGCATCATGCCCGAAAACATATTGGCGAAGCCGCGCTGCAGGCCGAACCCGATCCCGAGGCCAACCGCGCCTGAAAAGACGGCGAGCACTGATAAATCAACGCCGGCTGTTGTGATGGCGATCAACAGGGCCGAGGCGATCAGAAAGATGCGCAGGATTTTCCCGATCAGGACGCGGCTTGCGCTGTTTAGCTTGGTTCGCGCAAGACGGGCATCGAGGAAGTTAACGAAGGCGAGGGAGGCATAAATCATGGCACCGAGCGCCAACAGGCCTTTAATCACCCCAAGAGCGGTAATTTTGAATGTTCCCAATGATAATCTCTGGGACGCCAGCGTTGCCGATACATCGTCCAGAACGCCGAAAATCGACAGGGCGGCAATCCCCCATATCGTCACGGCAAAAATAGTCTGGGCTGTCCGATTGCGAATAAACTGGACCATCAGTCTCACGACAATCCAGGCGATGAACAGCTTCATAAACACGATCGCCGAGGCAGGGTTTAATCCCGCAATGTCAAGAACGGTCGCTGTCGCAAACAAGGCGACGACCAGCACGCAACTGGCAAGGATCGGTAGTGCGGCTCTGGCGAGATCGGCCAGAAAGGGTATGGAAATATCGTTCACCGCAGGGACGGCGAGGCGCCGGACGATACGCCCCAGAATCAGGCCGCCAATCAATGTGCCGAGCAACGCCGATGCTTCAATCGCGCTGTTTAATGTCAGAAAATGGGCGGCAAACCAGTCAAAGGCGCGTTCCAGATAGGGTTGCAGGGGGAAATCTTGTGCTAATTCGTTCATTGGCCCAGCCTAACGCGGATTGGACGGGCTGAAAAGGCTTGCTTTCGAAAGGTGGGGCGATAGACTCAAGCCCATAACAAGGAGGCCAGAGTCATGCGTTACCTTCACACAATGATCCGTATCCGGGACATTGATGAGAGTCTGGAATTTTTCTGCGGTAAGCTTGGTATGGTTGAAACGCGTCGTATCGATAACGAGGCGGGACGCTTTACCCTGATTTTTCTTGCCGCCAGCGAAGATGAAACAGCGACGCGCGAGCATCAAGCTCCTTTATTAGAGCTGACCTATAATTGGCCCGATGCGGACGGAAAGACCGAGACATATACTGGCGGGCGTAATTTTGGCCATCTGGCATATCGGGTTGACGATATATACCGGACTTGCGCCGATCTGCAGGCGAAGGGCGTGGTTATTAATCGTCCCCCGCGTGATGGATATATGGCGTTTATCAAATCTCCCGATGGGATTTCAATTGAGTTGCTTCAAAAAGGAGAGGCCCTCGATCCGTGTGAACCGTGGGCCTCTATGGAGAATACCGGCAGCTGGTAGAATTAGGCGCGCAGCGCTCCTTCTATCATTGCCATCAAATGCCGGTCGAAATTCTGGTCGAAATCCTGACCGCTTAGAATGCGGAAGATGATCGGCCCCATAATGGCATCAATGGCTGTTTCCAGATCAAGGTCGCGGCGGAACGCGCCCGATTGAACACCGGCGGTCAACGCGGCCCCCAGCGTGTTATAACGGTCTTGAAAGAATGTATCGATCAAGGCGCGCAAGGCATCGGCATCGCCTTGAACCTCGCCGATAATTTCGGCGACGATCCGGCCGTTTTTGCCTGAAAGCTGACGGACCATCTTTTCAACCTGCGCGCGGATGATATCAATCGGTTCGCCTGATTGCGGCAGAATATTATTAAACGTGCCTTGCGAGAAGACCGCATCCATCAGCACAGCCTGTTTATTCGGCCACCAGCGATAGATGGTGGTTTTTCCAACACCCGCTTTTTTCGCGATAGCCTCGATCGAGAGTTTTGAGACCGGCATATGTGTGAGCAGGCGACGGACCGATTCCAGAATGGCGCGCGTTGAATCGTCCGACCGGGGGCGCCCTGCCTTTTTCGGTTCGTGTTGTTTCGTTTTCGCGTGGGCTTGTTCCATGACGGTATTATCCTGTTCAGGGGATTGGTGCGCGTAATAGTTGGCAAATTGCTTTGCAGGCTCGGCGGTATGGGGTGCGGTATCAGCATGGGCGGCTAAAGGCATGATTTGACTTCCTTTCTGCATGGTTGTGCGGTCGGCTGAAATATATGTTGCTGTACGAACCGTTTTATTTCGATTCGGGTTTCAAGCCGATACAAGGCGACGCGAAAAGTATTTTTGTCCACAAACAAGGCTATTTGCCTATGAGAGCATGTTCTATCAATCTTCTGCTCGAACGAGCCGGACGCAGGATCAAAATTTATCACTAACTCATTGAAAAATATGACTTATCCATGGAGTGCGAAAAAAACCTTTTGGGTTGCGGCGCAATATATGCGATATGATCGGGTTTTGGACCGGATGACCCGTTAGGGTATAATAAAAAATACCGGCGACAGGGTTATAGAGGAAGGAAAGACATCTTATGGAAGTCTGGATTTTATATGGCGACGATATTGAATCGACCGCTGATCTTGCACACGAGGTACGCCGTTTTCTCGCCGAAGGCGAGGCGATGGGGATTACGGTTAAGGTTTATAAGCCCGAGCAATTCGATTTGCTGGTTGCTGTCGATGCCCGCGATTCCATTCTGATTGACGGTAACCCGGTGCCGCTGCCCGATGCGGTATACCCCTATTTCAACCATAACGACCATTCGTACTTTTCGCTGGCGATTGCCCGACAACTGGAACGTCAGGGTGTGCTGATCTATAATAATGCCGAAACGATCGAGATGGTACGCGATAAGCTGCACACCCATCAGGTGCTTGCCGAAAGCGGTTTACCGACACCTGACACGATGCTGGCGAAATTCCCGGTCGACCTCGATTTGATAGAAAGCACGATCGGCTTTCCGGTGGTGGTAAAAACGCTCAATGGCGCGCTTGGCATCGGCGTTTTCCTGATTGAAAATCAGAAAGCATTCAAGGAGCTGATGGATTTAATCGGCCAAACCAACCCGAACCTGCAATTGATCTTCCAGAAATTTGTGGCTGCCAGCAAGGGCCGTGATTTGCGCCTGTTTACGGTAGACGGCGAGGTGATTGCCAGTATGGAGCGGCGCGCCAAGGAAGGGGATTTCAAGGCAAATTACAGCTCTGGCGGATCGGTTCATCATTTTGACGCGGATGAAGAGGCGATTGAACTCGCGAAACGCACCGTTGCCGCGCTTAATATCCAGATCGGCGGTATCGATTTATTATTTAAAGAAGGCGGCGGCTATACCATATGCGAGGCGAATACGTTTCCCGGCTTTAAGGGACTTGAGAAAGCATCCGGAGTGAATGTCGCGGGAAAAATACTCGAAGCCATGCAGCAAAAAGTTCTGGAACGCCGCACCCTCAAACTTGCCGCTGCCGAATAGGGATAGAGAGCCAAGCGGGTGGTTTTAGTTCACCATTGCCCGCAATTCGGCAAGCAAGGCATTCACATCCTGTCTTTCGCGCGGGGAAAGAGACGTTCCCAGATATTGTTCCAAAAGAACGATGGCCGCCTGCGGATGTCCGGTCTTGGCGCTTAAAATACCTTCATCAAAGAGTAAGCGGGTTTCTTTGGGCGCGATGGCGCGCATGGCCTGTACCGTATCAAGCGCCCCTGCGTAATCTTCTGCTTCGATTTGGCGCAGTTTAATATTGTTTTGTAATCGCATCAGGACATCGCGGTTGCTGGCGGTGTCGTAATAGCTGACAGATAATTCCGCTTGCGGGCCCATGGTTGCCTTGAGCAGGGCGCGCAGATCGGCCGCCTGCATTAATTTGCATCCATGGAAAGGATCGAAAATCAATCGTGTTCCGTCATGTTCCAGTCTGGCCAGAACGTGCCCGGGGAAATTCAGGGCATCCAGGGTCCACCCTTGCGCACGGCCTGCATGGAGATAGAGTAGGGCAATGGCAATCGGCAGCCCCTTACGGCGATCAATCACGCGCATCAGGTTCGCATTGTCGAGATCGTCATAATTCTCCGTATCGCCTGTATAGCCTTCCACGTCATGCAGAACGTGTTTCAGGGCCGCCAGCCGGGTTTCGGCGTTATCCTTTGCTCCTTCGCTTATTAATGCGGTAAAACGATCGTGAACATCGTCCGATAGTTTTTTTAAGTGGTGGTGATATTGTCCCGCAGATTTTTGTTGGTGCTGGCGTGCGGCAAGCAAAAGTGCGGCCTGAGCAATATCGATTGCTTCATCGTCTAGGGCGCCGATATCCTCAAGAGTTGTCACGTTATTGCAAAGGTTCGCTTTCAACGGCGGGCGGCGTGAGAGAACCGCCTTGCTCTTCATACCCCATGCCGTTGCCTGTCATGTCGTCGTTCGGGTCCATAATCGGTTGCGGAGCGGCGTAGGCGGCCGTATCGCCACGGGCTTCGAAATTTTGCGTGTTGCCGTTTTGGATGGCATTCTCGCCCTGTTCGCCGGCCAGCTTGACGTAGCTGACAACCTGCTTCACGCCCGAAATGGTGCGCGCCGTTTCAATGACGCGGTTTAATTCAGCCTGACTCTGGGCAAACCCCATCAGGTAAACGACTCCTTGTACGGCATCGATCGAATAGTTGATGGATTGCACTTCCTTGTCGAACAGGATAGCGGTGCACAAGCGTGAAGCAATCCAGTTATCGGTGACAAAGCCGGTAATTCCCTCGCTATCGGCGACCCGTATCTCGTTAATAACCTGCTTCACGCCCTCCACTTGCCAGACAAGACGAACGGCCTCGACGCGTGCCTCCGGATTTTGCACGACACCGGTAATTAATACGCGGCCCTGTTTAACGGTTGTGCTTAATTTGGCGAATGTATCGACATCATACTGAAGCCAGTGATGGTTGATTTGGGTCTTGATCCAGCTGTCGGATACGGCGCGGCGCAGGCCGCCTTCCTGCGCGGCGGCCACGCCTGTTGTTGCGGCGGCACCGGCGGCGAGGCCAACAGGGGTGCATCCGGCTGTCAGAATCAATCCGGTTCCGATAAAGCTAAGGAGTATGATTTTGTTCATGGGTCAATCCGTTACATGAAAATAAGGAATCATATTATGCGCCGCCAAGCCACGCATTGTCTATATGGCGGATAAAAAACGGCCATGATATGGCAACGATATCAAACCGCTTGTTTTTCTCCAGCCAGTCCGGTCTGCGGGCTGTCAGATATTGTGCAGCGCGGGTCACGCGATATTGATTGCGTTTGTGCACGGCATAAACGGCCCCGTCATTATCCTGACGGCTTTTCACTTCAACAAAGACAATCGTATCGCCCTTTCGTACGATCAGGTCGATTTCGCCGACAGGCGTTTTTTGTCGCCAGCCGATCAGACGATATCCTTTAAACAGCAGATAGGCCGCCGCCACTAATTCGGCGATCATGCCTGAACGGTATGTGCTGACAGACCCGCTCACGACTTACCAGAGAGTTTCAAGGCCAGCGTGTAAATGGCTTTTTTCGATTTTCCGCTGGCGGTGGCGACTGTTTCGGCGGCATCTTTGACGCTCATTGATTTTAAAGCAACGCGCAACTGGTCTTCAATGGTGACCGCGCGGGACATTTCCTCTTCTTCGCTGACGGCAATGGTCATTCTGGAGCCGATAATCACCGCAATCTCGCCTTTTGGCGCGCCTTTTTTCTTATAGTGGCTGATCAGGTCTTCGAGGGCGCCGCTCTGTACTTCCTCGAACATTTTTGTCAGCTCGCGCGTCACGGCGGCTTGACGGTTACCAAGAACCGACAGCATATCTTTCAGCGATTCTTCCAGGCGGGGAGCGGTTTCATACACGACCAATGAGCCAGGAGTCTCCCCCCATTCTTCGAGCATTTTCTTTCGTGCGGTGCTTTTAGCCGGCAAAAAGCCGATAAAGGAAAAAGCATCGCTTGGCAGTCCGGATACCTGCAAGGCTGTGAGAACGGCATTGGCGCCGGGAATCGCCGTGACATACACGCCTTGTTCGCGCGCTTCGCGCACAAGTTTATATCCCGGATCGGAAATCAGCGGGGTGCCTGCGTCGGCTACGAGGGCGATACGGGCGCCCTCCGCCAGATCCTGCAGGATTTTGGCGCGCTGTTTTGCCGCGCTATGGTCATTATATTGTACCATCGGCTTTTTTATACGATAGGCGCTGAGCAGCTTTCCGGTGACGCGTGTGTCTTCGCAGGCAATCATATCTACCGAAGAAAGGACATCCAGTGCACGAAATGATATGTCGCGCATATTGCCGATTGGCGTTGAGACAAGGTACAAGCCATTTTTCAGGGTCTGGTTTTTCGGGTCGCTTTGTGCAATCTTCTGAGTCATAGCAACAAAGGATAGCAGGTCATGATTCGCATGCGCGCTTTATTTCACTGTCTGGCAATGGTTATCACCATGTCTTTGCTGGCCGGATGTGCGGGAAGTCTGGGCGATTTTCCCGTACCGCCGCATGATGGTGCGCGCGTCCAAGGCGGAATGGCGGTAGGGCAGCCTCAAGACTACGCGTCTGGCGGCCTTGTTGCACAACCCGAAGCAATGCAAGCACCGGTCAAGGTCGGTCTGATCCTGCCGTTGTCAGGTCCGCAAGGTCAAATTGGCCGCGCCATGGAGCAGGCCGCGCAACTGGCTTTGTTTGATATGGGGCAAGCCAATTTCACGCTGGTGCCGCGCGATACAGGGGGAACGGCGCAAGGCGCACAACGCGCAGCGCAAATGGTTGTCGAGGAAGGCGCGCAAATTATTCTCGGCCCTTTGCTGGCTGAAGAAGTGCGCGCGGCAAAAACTGCTTTGCGGGGGACGGCGGTCCCCATGATTGCGTTTTCAACCGACTGGTCACAAGCTGGTGATAATACATATATTATGGGGTTCCTGCCGTTTGTGCAGGTGGCGCGGGTGACCGATTACGCGGCGCGGCAGGGTGTGCGCACAGTGGCCTATATTGCACCGCGCGACTCTTATGGTGATACGGCTGTTCGTGCGTTTGAGCAGGAAGCCGCGCGGCAGGGTATGGCCGTGGTTGCCCGCATTCGGTATAGCGGCAACAGCGATCCAACATTGGCCGGCCAGATACAGGCGTTGGCCCAGAATAAAAATATTCAGGCCGTTTTTATACCTGTCGGCGGCATGAAGGCGGACGAAATATCCTCGACCTTGTCTTTTCAGGGGTTAACGCCGGATAAAGTAATGCGTCTTGGGACAGGCTTGTGGGATGATGATACGCTGGCCACCCGCGCCTCCATGCAGGGCGCCGTTTTTGCCGCTCCCTCGCCGCGACAATATGCGCTGTTTGAAGCAAAATACCGGTCGGTTTACGGTTCGGCGCCGCCGCGCATTGCGTCGCTGGCCTATGATGCGACGGCTCTGGCGGCTGTGCTGGCACGGCAGGGCGGGGCTCAGGGCTTTACTCAGGCGGCTCTCAAAAACCCGAATGGTTTTGCTGGCATGGATGGCATTTTCCGGTTTAATTCACAGGGCATGGTCGAGCGGGGGCTTGCTATACTTCAGATCGACAATCGCCGTTTGCAGGAGATTGATCGGGCGCCCCCAAGTTTTGTTCGCTAGAAAGTTATCCACCTCGGCCTGTGGAAGAATTGTGAATAAAATAAGGTATTATTGTGTGGGGGCTTGCCGCATCTTCGCGCTCGGCGTAAAAAAGGAACAATTATTTTGATTCGTTCGTAAGCAGGATAATTGCCCCGTCATTTTATTCACCTTTAGGAGATTTTCATGCGCTCTCGTGTTGTTCTTATCGCCCTGCTTTCCATATCCTTGGCCGCATGTTCCAGTACGAAGGAACAGGACGGCTCGGATCAGGTTCTCGTTGACGCCGGCCCTGGCATGGGTGTCGGGCAGGAGGGTTATGGCAGCGATGCCTATGGTACCAGCGGGTATGATCAGCACGGCATGGCGGGCGCCGGCACTCAAGCTGATTTGGTGGCCAATGTCGGCGATCGCATCTTTTTCGGATATGATCAGTATGATCTGTCCGGTGAGGCGCGTACGACCCTTGACCGCCAGGCGCAATGGCTGAATCAGTACCCCAACACGCGTGTAACAATTGAAGGCCATGCCGACGAGCGCGGGACGCGCGAATATAACCTCGCTCTGGGTGAGCGCCGCGCCAATGCTGTGAAAAATTACCTGATCTCGGCTGGTGTCTCCGCTTCGCGCCTTAACACAATCAGCTATGGCAAGGAACAGCCTGCGGTTGTGGGGTCCGATGCGCAAAGCTGGGCGCAAAATCGTCGCGGCGTGACGCGCGTTGACTAATTTTTGACATGTTTGACGCATAGATTATGTGTCATGGTTTCAAAACGCTTACTCATATTGACGATAATGGCCGGAATGCTGGGCGCTCCGGCCATGTCTTATGCTCAATCCAACGATATAATGAACCGGCTCGATCGGATGGAAAACGAAATCCAGACGCTGGGACGCGCCTTGTATCGCGGCGAGCCGGTACCGGTTCCCCAGCAATCACCGGTCATCAATACGCAAAATAATCATCTTCTTGATCGCTTGCAGCGCCTCGAATCCGACTTACGCTCATTGACGGGGCGTGTGGAAAAACAAACATTCGAAATAGGCCAGTTACGCCAGCAGCTTGAAGCGATGACCTATCAAATGCGTCAGGATCAGATGCGCGAAACAACACCCGTCGTGATACAGCCCGAGGAAAATCTGCGCCCTGACGAGACGGCGCAGCCCGTAGCCGAGCTTCCGCCCCAGCCTGAAAGTATGGGAATGAAAACCGCGACGCCGACTTTACCGCAAGGGAACGACCCGACCGCTTTGTATGAAGTTGCCTATTCGAAAATTCAGTCTCGCGCCTACGCCGAGGCCGAAACGCTCTTCCAGAAATTTATTGAAGATTATCCCGACCATAAACTGGCGGCGAACTCTTACTATTGGCTGGGGGAAACATATTATGTGCGCGGTGATTATGAACGCGCGACCCGTACGTTTGCCCAGAGCTATCAGAAATATCCCAAAGGTCCCAAAGGGCCGGATAACTTGCTGAAACTGGGACTGTCCCTGGCGGCGGAAGGGAAGAACAAGGATGCGTGCGTCGCCTTCTCCCAGCTCTCGAAAGAATATCCTGCCGCCGCGCCGGAGATTATGACGACCGCCAATACGGAACGCGCCAAGCTGGGCTGTTAATCGGGTGGCGCCTGCGCTACAACAAGGCATGGGACTTTCTTTAACCGATCTGGATCTTTGCGCCTATGCGGATCAGACTGCTGTGGCCGTAGGGGTATCGGGCGGGCCGGATTCGATGGCGCTTGCCTGGCTATTGAAAGACTGGGCAGCTGAGAGAGACATTTTTTTGCACCTTATCACGGTCGACCACGGCTTGCGGTCCGAGAGTGCCGCCGAAGCGCGTATGGTTCGCGACGTTGTTAAGAACTGGCCGAATACGACGCATGTTATTTTACATTGGGAGGGAGATAAACCTGATGCGCGTGTGCTTGAGGAGGCGCGTACAGCGCGCTATGCCTTAATGCGCGATTATTGCACCGTCCAAAATATCTCCTATCTGTTCATCGCCCATCATCAAGACGATCAGGCAGAGACGTTCTTGATGCGTCTTGCCAAGGGCAGCGGTCTGGATGGTCTGGCGGGCATGAAGATTGAGCATGACATAGCCGGTCTTGTCTTGGTTCGGCCTTTATTATCAGTGCCCAAGAGCGAATTGGTGGCGTTGTGCGACCAGAAGAATATTCCGTATGTGCGCGATCCCACCAACGATAAAACCGATTACATGCGCCCGCGTTTACGGGCGGCGCGAGCTGCGTTGGAAGAAGAGGGGATGAGCGCAAAACGTCTTGCAACAACGGCCATGCGACTGGCAAGGGCGCGCGCGGCGCTGGAGACATATGCCGGCGATGCCTATACCGCCTGTGTGTGCTCTCGTTCGGATACTGCGATATCGTTTCATGTGAATTTATTGCGAATTTATCCCGAAGACATCGTATTGCGCGTTCTCTTACGGGCAATGGGTGAGGTTCGTATTTCCGATACGACTTATCCACCTCGCCTTGAAAAGGTGGAAGGCGTGGTGGACATGTTCCTGCGCGATGCGCTGGAAAAAACCACCACATTGGGCGGATGTCTGTTTGTGCCCGATGCTAAAAACGATTTGCTATGGGTAAAGGGCGAACAATGATCAACAGAGCTCTTTGTCCCACGCGTTATAGCGAAAAAACCATGCACCAGCGCGCAGCGCGGCTATCAGGACATTGTCTTGCAGCCCTCGCTGTGGCAATCGCGGTTTTTTCGCTGAATGTCACTTCTGCTCGGACGCAAACAACGTCTGACCCTATGCGCGGATTGATCTGGGGGCTGCCGGAGCAGGCGGTCAGAAATTATGAGGCGGCGGAGTTTATCGGCGCGGAAGGCGGCTATCTCGCTTACAGTGATGTTATTCGTCCCGCCCCTGACAAACGGTCTTTCAAAGTGACGATAGAATATCAATTTGATAAAAACGGCCTCTCGCGCATCCGCTATGATATCCCGGTGTCACGTGGGGACCCGCAACGGGCCTTGGATGATGTGATGACGTGGCAATTCTGGTTCGATGATGTATTTGCCCAGACAAGCGAACCACAATTCAGTTTTCGCAATCCGAATATACGCGCGGACCCTGCCCGCTGGGGGTGGGCCATATATCGTGGCGATGCCCATATGCGCATTCACTGGCGCGATGAAAAAACACGCGCGACGCTGACGTTAAGCGGGCGTGATTATATGCCGAGTCTGGTTGTGGTATTAGAGCCAGATCGTGCCGCATCTGCCGTCAGACCTTGATTTTCTGCGGTTTCTTGCCATATCAAGGAAACGGTTTTCTTGGACAGGCGCGCTGCGATGGGCTAGGGTAACGGCATCATACATAAGGAACGAAACACGTGAATAACGGCATGGGACGCAATTTACTTTTCTGGCTGGCTATCGGTTTGGCGCTGGCGTTTGTTTTTAATGCTTTTCAGGGGAGTAACCGTACGACTGCCCCCGGCGGCGCGGAGGCAATTGCCTATAGCGATTTTATGGCTGATGCGCGTGCGGGACGCATTTCCGATGTAACCATCAAGGGGCAGCAGGTATCCGGACATTTCACAGGAAATGGGAATGCTTTTGCGACCATGATCCCGACGGGTGAGAATGTGGTTGAACGTCTGGACGGGTCGGGCGTGCGCATTAACGTCCAGCCGGAAG
>CAYSGL010000002.1:0-23127 GCA_964430725.1 uncultured Pseudobdellovibrionaceae bacterium | reverse complement strand
CCTCTCCCGCATATTCGGATTTTTACGTGATATTCTCACCGCCGCCATGCTGGGCGCGGGGCCGATCGCGGATGCGTTCTTCGTGGCGCTGAAACTGCCCAACTTGTTCCGTCGCGTGACCGCCGAGGGCGCATTCAGCGTCTCCTATGTTCCCCTTTACTCCGAAAAACTGACCAAAGAGGGGGAACAGGGGGCGGCCCGGTTTTCGGGCGAGGCGTTTGCCATCATGCTGGCCATCCTCGTGCCGTTTACGTTACTGGCAATGGCGGCCATGCCGTTTATCATCATGCTGATCGCGCCGGGGTTCGAACAAGGCGAAGAGCGGTATGGGTTCGCCATCGATATGGCGCGGATTACGTTTCCCTATCTGTTGTTTATGTCGCTGACATCCTTGATCGGCGGGATTCTGAATGCCCATGATCGCTTTGCGCCGTTTGCCGCTGCGCCGATCATTTTTAATATATCCCTGTGCGCGTTCCTTTATTTTGGCACGCCGTATCTGGAGAATGCGGGCTATGCGCTTTCATGGGGTGTATTCGCCGCCGGTATTTTGCAATTTACCTGGCTGTTTTTTTGCTTGCAACGCGCGAGGTTGAAACTGCCGATCATCCGTCCGCGCCTGACGCCTGATATTAAAAAACTGTTCGCACTCATGGGGCCGGGGGTGCTCGGCGCGGGCGTCGTGCACATCAACCTGTTTGCCGATATCATTATCGCATCATTCCTGGCCGAGGGATCAATCTCGTTCCTGTATTACGCGGATCGATTGAATCAATTGCCGCTCGGCATGGTCGGAATTGCGGTGGGCACGGCGCTGCTCCCCATGCTCTCTAAAGCCATGAGCGCGGGGAATAATGGCGAGGCGCAGCATCTGTTTAATCGCGCCATGGAAATTTGTTTGCTGCTCGCGCTCCCTGCGGCGGTGGCGTTGTTGACTATTCCCGATGCGCTGATCCGCGTGTTGTTCGAGCGCGGGGCGTTCACGCCTGCCGAAACAGCGATGACGGCCAATGTGTTGATGGGATACGCGATTGGGCTGCCGGCCTATATCGTCATCAAGGTATATTCGACGGCGTTCTGGGCAAAGCAGGATACGAAAACGCCGGTCAAAATTGCGATTGTCTGTACCTTGATGAATATCCTGCTGGCCGTTGCATTCAGCCAGATGATCGGCGTCGTGGGGATTGCGCTGGCGACGGGATTAGTGGCGTGGTTGCAAATCATCTTGTTCCGGCGGGCTCTCAAAGATCATCCGGCGGCCAGGGCCGATGATCGTTTTCGCCGCAACTCCCCCAAAATTGCGATATCCGCTTGCCTGATGGGGGCGGCCTTGATAGGGTTGGCGCATGGATTACACGATTTTCTTATCGGTTCGACACATGAACGTGTCCTCGCGCTGGCGGCCCTGGTGGTCGGCGGTTCAATAATCTATGCCGCCGCTGTGTTAGCCAGCGGCGCAATCCAAATCTCAGAATTCAAAAAATATCTAAAAAGGAATCGTTAAACGATGAAACGTATTTTATCGGGCATGCAGCCCACCAACCGTTTGCAACTCGGCAATTATCTGGGTGCGCTGAAGAACTGGGTGAAGCTGCAAGAAGAGGGCGCGGAGTGTCTGTATTGCGTCGTCGATCTTCATGCCATCACCATGCCGCAGGACCCCGCCGTGTTGAAACAATCGACGCGCGAGGTCGCAGCGGCCTATATGGCCGCAGGCGTTGACCCTAAGAAATCTATCCTCTTCCCGCAAAGTGCTGTGCCGGGACACACACAGTTGAACTGGCTGTTGGGGTGTCTCACACCGATGGGCTGGCTGAACCGGATGACGCAGTTCAAGGATAAAGCAGGCAAGAACAAGGACAAGGCCGGTCTTGGCCTGTATGCCTATCCTGTCCTGATGGCGGCGGATATCCTGATCTATAATGCGACGCATGTGCCGGTGGGTGACGACCAGAAACAGCATCTGGAATTGACCCGTGATCTGGCCATCAGCTTTAACCAGCATTACGCCAAGCGTGATTTCTTCACCGTACCCGAACCCTATATTATGGGCGAGGCGACGCGCGTGATGAGTCTGCGTGACGGCACGAAGAAAATGAGCAAGTCCGATCCGAGCGATATGAGCCGTATCAACCTGACTGACGATGCCGACACGATCGCGAATAAAATCAAAAAGGCAACGACGGATTCGGGGGCCGTGCCATCCGATGACAAGGAAGCCGAAGGCCGCGCCGAGGCGGTGAATCTGCTCACCATCTATGCGGCCTTGTCCGATACAACGCGGGCGGATGTGATGGCGCAATTCGGCGGTCAGCAGTTCAGCGCGTTCAAGGCCGCCCTGACCGATCTGGCGGTAGCCAAACTTTCGCCGATTACAACCGAGATGAACCGTTATATGGGCGATGTGGCCGAGATTGACCGCATCTTGCGTTCCGGCGCGGACAAGGCGAACGAGATCGCTGTGCCGACCGTACGGGGCGCCATGGATATCATGGGATTCTGGCGCTAAATTTGTGTTCAGACACGGGTTTTTCTATATAATAGGGCCATGATGATACGATTCATGGCCCTTTTTGTCGTTGCCCTTGTGATTGCGGTTCCCGCCCGCGCCGATTATTTCGTGTGGGAAGACCCGGATAGCGGTATGACAGTGACTTTCCCCGATACATGGAAGCGACAGAGCAACCAACAACCGGATGATAAGCTGACTATTCAGGGGCCGGCTTCCGATAATGCCCAGCCCGTTTGCCGTGTGCGCGTGCGTGATGATAAGCGCGGGCTGGTCTATCCACCTGAATATTCCCGCTCGGTCCAAAAAGAATTTGTCAGTCGCGCATTCTGGAAAGATTATCTGGCAACCTATGACGATTTTAATACCGGCCCCATATATGAAGGCGGTCTGGGTCGTGGTTTTGCAAGTTATACAACAACCAGCTTTACACGCCGGGACGGGACGGTACACCAGACGCGGAGCGGGATTCTGTTCGCCTCTTTATATTTTGATAAGGTGTATATTATTGATTGTTCGACGCTCAGCGAAGGGTTCGGCCAGTGGGTCGATATCTTCCGCTCGATTATCAAATCCGTTGATTTCAGAAAAGCGCATCACGAGCGCGACTATGGTGATTACGCTAACTTCCTTCACGATGCCGATACCTATATCTGGTCACAGCCCAATCCCGTTGGCGTGACGAAGTATTAATGACCATAAAGAGAATTTGCGAAAGCCTGTTAAGTCAGCCTGGTCTGTGTTAAAACTCGACTCTAGGTTACTGGGTTTCGAGGTCCGCACATGCAGGTTTATCTGCCTATTGCCGAGATGTCCGTCTCGGGAGAAGCCATATTATTGTTGGGAACGGTTGTCGGTTTTCTCGGCGGGCTTTTTGGTGTCGGCGGCGGATTCCTGACGACCCCGTTTTTGATATTTATGGGTATCCCTCCGGCTATTGCCGTTGGCACGCAAAGTGCGCAACTTGTTGCGAGCAGTGTGACGGGGGTTCTCGGCCACTTCCGACGCAGTAACGTCGATGTCCGTATGGCGTTGATTATGCTGGGCGGCGGCGCGCTTGGATCGCTGATTGGGATCGTTATTTTCAAGCTGCTGGATTACATCGGCCAGATTGACCTGTTTATTGCCCTGTCATACGTGTTCTTGCTGGGCATGATCGGTTTGATGATGCTGTATGAGAGCGTCAGGAGCGTATTCTTTAAAAAATATCAGGGTAATGATACGTCCTTGTCCGGGCAGCGTGCCTTTTTTAGGGGCTTGCCCTATAAAATGCGTTTTCCCAGATCACGGTTGTATATTTCTGCTTTGGTGCCGGCGGGGGTCGGGCTGGTCGGCGGTATCCTGACATCGACACTTGGGATAGGCGGCGGATTTATTCTTGTCCCCGCAATGATATATATTATCGGTATGCCTTCCTTGCTGGTGCCCGGCACATCTCTTTTGCAAATTATTTTTGTGGCTTCCCTTGCCTGCCTGATGCATGCGGTGGCGAACCAGACGGTTGATATCGTTCTGGCTCTTGTTCTGATGACAGGTGGCGTCGTCGGGGCGCAAGTCGGGGTACGGGCGACCAAATATATTAAAGGAGCGCCGGCGCGTATCCTTTTGGCTCTTTTGATTGTTGGTGTCAGCTTTCGCCTGGCCGCAGATCTGTTTCTTCCGCCGCTGGATCAATTTACGACGGTGGTTCGATGATCCGGATTATATGCCTTGCTGTTATCCTGTTTCTGGCGCTTCCCGCTTATGCGCAACGCGTACCGTTGACGCTCGACCTGGCAGAAGATCATGTCGATATTACCACTGGTTTTGACGGGACGCGGCTGGTCGTCTACGGAACAACATCGTCACGGGGGGACATCATTATCAGCTTGTATGGCCCTGAACGAACAATGGTCGTGCGCCGTAAGGACCGCGTGATGGGGGCATGGATTAATGTGCACTCTGTCGAATTCCATCGTGTGCCAGGATATTATGATTATGCGCGGACCAACGCCATCCGTACCATGTCGCCGGAGATTAGACGAAAATTTGGATTGTCTGCTCTGGATTTTTACCCTGAGGAGCGCCTGCCGGATACGGAAGCGAGACGTTTTCGCGAGGCATTGATCCGTAATAAACAGGCGCAGGGGCTTTTTCCCCTGCAAGGCAGGCCGGTACAGATGATTTCTGATGGTTTTTACAAGGCGGTGTTTCCTTTGCCGGCCAATATGCCAACGGGCCTGTATCAGGTTGAAGCCAGCCTGATTGAGGGGGGCGCTGTCCGGGCGCAAGCCCAGCGCCAGTTACAGGTCGGGCAGGTCGGGTTCAGCGCCCGCGTCTATCTTTTTGCACAGGACCATTCATGGTTGTATGCTTTGTTTACGATCGGTGTGGCTTTGTTCGCCGGATGGGGCGCTTTTACTTTTTTGAGACGGGATTGATAACATGACGCCAGATAACAGCATTATTGATATTGAACCATTGCCGGCAAAAGGCCGGCGCGGTGATGGCGGAACGTACCTCGTCGTTGCTGATGACACGCCCGAATTTGCGGCAGCGCTGCGCTATGCCGCCCAAACTGCGCAGGCGCGGCGGGCGCATCTTGGCATCCTGCATGTTGTCGAGATGGAAGAGCTGCAGCAGTGGGGTGGCGTTGAGGCCCGCATGAAGGCGGAGCTGCGCCAGCAGGCGGAGCAATATATCTGGAGTGCCGCAAAAACCGTGAATGAACTAACGGGTGAGCGCCCGAGCCTGTATATTGCTGAAGGAGCCAGAAACGATACATTGGTCAGGGTTGTGGGGGAGGATGAAAATATCGTGGCGTTGGTTTTGGGGGCCAGTGGTGCCAACGATCCTTTGGTAACACATTTTACCGGTAAGGGAATTGCCGCGATCGGTGTTCCTGTTCTGGTCGTGCCGGGCCATTTGTCGGCGGAGATGATTGACGCGCTGACTTGATTTTTTTACACCAACAGCCTAAATCAGACTTATGTTCATCCAGACCCAAACCACACCCAACCCCAATACCATCAAGTTTTTACCGGGGCGGGACGTGATGCCCTCAGGAACGCATGAATTTATTGATGCGCAGGGGGCCAAAGCGTCGCCCTTGGCTGAGCGTATTTTCAATCTTGACGGTGTCAAAAGCGTTTTTTTCAGTAACGACTATGTGTCTGTCACAAAAACCGATGAGGCTAGCTGGACATTTTTAAAAGCGCGCGTTCTGGCGGCGGTCATGGAACATTTTTCTATGGGGATGCCCTTGTTCGTTGAGGGGGCGGCGGATCAGGTATCTTCCTCCGAACAGGACAGCGAAATCGTACGCCAGATTAAGGAACTGCTGGATACGCGCGTACGTCCCGCCGTGGCGCAGGATGGCGGCGATATTATGTTTGACCGTTTTGATCAGGGAATTGTGTATCTTCACATGCGCGGTGCGTGTGCGGGCTGTCCGAGTGCGACGATGACTTTGAAGTCCGGCATAGAAAACATGCTACGCCATTATGTGCCTGAAGTTCTGGAAGTGCGTCCGGCGGCAGAATATTAATAGATGCCTATTCTATTCTGTCTGTATCGGCGCTTTGCGTTCCTTTTTGCGTAAGCAGCAAACCAAACCAGCGCCATCGATATGGTTTTTCCGGATCGTCCGTCCCTTGCGGTACGGTGCAATTGATGCGGATTCTTTCCCCGCCAGCGTTTTCCTGAAAGCGTAATTCGACACGTCCATTGCCGAGGCGCAATACATCCATTTCCATACCGGCCCCTGCATAACATTCAAAATCCTCGCGCTCCGCCAGAGAAGGGGGGAGGGTAAAGCCTATCGCAGGGGTAGATTCCGTTATATAAGGATCGGCAGGTTCCAGGTCGGTAACGGGAAGCGGCAGGGAGCCGATGGCGATATCGAACCGGTCAAGGTCACCATACTGCTCGGTCATCGAAAAGCGCGGCAAGGCGTAAATGTCCGAAGCGGGCGACGCGGCACCGGATTGCTGACCGAAGGCTGCTGTATATCCTTGGGCGGCAATGAAATCGCGGTATGCTGTGCTGATTTCTCCAAATGGATAGGCATACAGCTCCGGGGCCTCTCCGATCATATCGCGATAATGGGCCCGCGCGTTGTTGACGCCGCGTTTTATATCCTCTTCGGATAGATCATCCAGATGGGTGTATAAGGCGGATTGCAGGCCGATTGTTACCCGGGGATCGTCTTTAAGTGTTTTCAGGTCATCCCAGCTCATATATTCCGCGATCTTGCTATCGGCATAATGGGGAGGAACAAAAACGGTAAACGGAAAACCGTATTTCTTTAAAATGGGAAGCGCTGTTTTTAAAATAGAGATGTGCGCTCCATCGAATGTAATGGCGACGGCTCTGTCCGGCAGTGCTTCATCTGATTTTATAGCGCTGATAATATGCAGCAATGGAAGAACTGGAATATTTTCTTCGTGCAGATAGCGCATATGATCTTCAAACTGTTCGATGCGGATATTGCTAGAGGGGTGCGCATCATCGCCCACGCGATGATAGGCCAAAATAATGGCCGCCTGATCATCTATGCGCAGGCCTGTTTCCGCCCCGGCAGAAAGCGGGCACAAAATGAGTGCCAAAAACAATATGAATGCGCGCATATCCCTTGATTACCCTTGAAGCGGGACTATGTCCATGAAATAGTTTGCAAAATAAGGATATCTGCAATGATGGAAACCTCTAAAACGATTAATAATCAGGCGCTGGATACGCTCTTCCGGACGGCGCGAACGTATAACCATTGGCTTGACCGTCCCGTTGATGCGGGGCAATTGCACGCCATACATGACTTGTTGAAAATGGGGCCGACAAGTGCCAATTGCTCTCCCTCCCGCTTTGTTTTCTTAACGACTCCCGAAGCGAAACTGCGTTTGAAGCCGCATCTGGATGCCGGAAATGTCGATAAGACCATGACGGCGCCGGTCACGGCAATTATTGCATATGACTATGATTTTTATGAACAAATGCCCAAGCTCTTCCCTCACACCGATGCCAAAAGCTGGTTTGCTGGCCGTCCGGATTTTATCAAGGAAACAGCGGACCGGAACGGTGCATTGCAGGCGGCCTATCTTTTTATGGCGGCGCGCGCTCTTGGTCTGGATTGCGGGCCGATGACGGGATTTAATCCGGAAGGGGTTAAGGCCGAGTTTTTCCCGGATAAAAACTGGAAAGCCGATATTTTATGCAACCTCGGGTATGGCGATGATGAAGGCATGTTCCCGCGTTCGCCGCGTTTTGATTTTGACGAGGCTTGCGAAATCCTGTAACCCCCTGAGACAGGGAAAACGGGTATGGACGGATTTGATCGCACATTGCTGGCATTTGATACAGCCTTGAACGGGTGCAGTGTCGCATGCGTTCATGCGGGGGCCCAACCTGCCGTACGCCAAATCATCACTGGCCGCGATCAGGCGGCGAAACTTGTTCCTCTGATACAGGAATGCATGAAAGAGGCCGGTGTTGTTTTTGCCGATCTTGAGGCGATTATTACAACGGTTGGGCCGGGATCTTTCACGGGCTTGCGGATTGGCTTATCGACCGCGCGCAGCTTTGCCTTGTCACTGGATATCCCCTTAATCGGGGTGACAACCCTTAGCGTTGCCGCCAGGCAAGCAATCCGCATCGCGGCAGGCGTGCCGTTCCTTGTTGTCCTTGAAACGAAGCGAAGCGATTATTACGGCCAGTTTTTTGATGCGCGGGGCGCTCCCGCAAGTGCCCCCTTTGCTAAAAACGGCGCGGACATCGCGCACATGTTGGACGGGCATGTCGTCTTTGGCGATGCGGCAGAGCGTTTTATCTCGGAAACCGGTTATGCCGGCCCGTCGCAAGGCATGACGACGACCGATCCGCACGACTTGCTGGCCTCTGGCGCGCATGCTCCCGCGACGCCCCTTGCCGCGCCTCTTTATCTGCGCGGGGCTGATGTGTCGCAAGCGAAAAACAAAGCCAATGTATGCGGCGATATTTCCTCTCTCATTACTTGAAAAATAAATATTATCTTCTATTTTATCAGTAACGATTCAATAAAGAGGATAATATGTCTGACGCAATTACCCAGGCGGATTTACTGGCCATGACGACCGATATTGTGGCGGCCCATGTGTCGAACAATACGGTATCGAAAGCGGAATTACCGGGCCTGATTGAGACGGTGTATAAATCCCTTGGAAGCCTTGGCGGAGAGGCCGCTTTTCATGGTGATAGGCCGGTGCCTGCCGTACCCGTGAAAAAATCTATTCATCCCGATTATATTATCTGCCTGGAAGATGGAAAAAAGCTGAAGATGCTAAAGCGCCATCTTAAAAGCGCTTATGACATGACGCCTGAAGAATACCGCGAAAAATGGCATCTGCCTGCCGATTATCCGATGGTCGCGCCGAACTATGCTGAAAGGCGCAGCGCGCTGGCCAAGGATATTGGTCTTGGCACCTCGCCCAATAGCGGGCGGAAAAAGAAATAGTTAGGACGAGAGCGCGGCTGATCGCGCCCTTGCTTTTGCTGTTGCATCATTGATGATTTCTTGCCACCTGCCATCCATCAATACGGACAGGGCGGCTTCTGTTGTTCCGCCTTTGCTTGTAACATTTTCGCGCAAGGTTGAGGCGGGAGTGCCCGGAGCCATTTCCGCCAGAGCTGCGGCACCGATCACAGTCTGCCGCGCCAGACTTGCTGACATGGTTGCAGGTAGCCCAAGTTTTTGCGCGGCCTCATCCAACGCCTCGATTAAATAAAAGATATAGGCTGGCCCACTGCCGGAAATCGCGGTGACAGCGTCCATCTGTTTTTCGTCATCCAGCCACACGCACTCTCCTACAGCTTTGAGTAATGTGTCTGCCAGTTTTGTATAATCGGCTGCTTTTTCATTGGCGAAGGCGGCGGTTATGCCTTTTCCAGCAGCGGCCGGCAGGTTGGGCATGGAGCGGATGACCGGCTGTCCGGCATGGAAGTAAGATTCAAGGACTGTTGTCGTCTGTCCGGCTGCGATGGAGAGAATTGGCGTGTCTGCAGCCACATAGGGTTTAAGAGATGCGCATATCTCGGCCATTACTTGCGGCTTCACCGCCAGCACCACGATATCGACGGCATCAATGCCCCCTATCGTTTGAATATGCGTAATGCGTTCATCGGATACGGACAGGGCATTGGGTTCGAGAATGGTGATATGCTCGGCGCAACCGGCATTCAGCCAGCCGCGTACCATGGCACCGCCCATTTTGCCGCATCCCACGAGCAATATATGTGGGGGCCGGGGCGCGCTCATCTCAGGCGTCGCCCTGTGCGTCCATCATGGCAAGGGAGAAGAGTTGATCATCGGCGTCGCGCGGGCGGCTGATGAGGTCGAACGCCGCAAAAAAGCGTTCGCATTCAGCCAGCGCGATATCAACCAGGTCTTCGATATGTTCTGCGCCGGATGCGCCATGCATGCCACGGAACAGACAGGTATGCCGAAACCGGGGGATGCGCTCTTCATCCAGGAAATCGAAATGCCCGAGCCAGAGATGGGCGTTAACCTTGCGCATGACTTGTGAGGTCGCGGCCAATTTTGCCTCGTCAATAATAACGTCCGACATTTTGCAGGTCAGCTGCATGGCACAGAATTCCTCCTGCCACACGAATTGCATGTCATAGATGCCTCCAATGCGGCCCGTGACTTGTACGTGAAGTTCGTCCTCGTGATCACGGCTAAATACCCAGTTATGGGCATTCATCAGGTCTTCTACGGAATCCAGCGGATTGCCTAATTCATCAAAGGGGTCAATTTCTTGCAAGGCCATCTGCTTATTTCTTGTTCATCGGTTTCTTGGTCGATTTTTTTGCCGGTGTTTTTTTCACAGGCGCTTTTTTTACGGATTTTGCCGGCGCGTTGGCACTTTCCAATAACTCAACCCGCTTTTGCAGGGCTTTAAGCTGGGCTTCTACTCTTTCCAGATCGGCGCGTGGCACCAGATCGGCACGGTCGGCCATATCATCAATCCGGGCCTTGATTTCTTCGGCTACTTGTTGCCGCACACTGGCCAAAAGGCCGGCGGCTCCGCCCGCGACGCGCGCAATATCGTCAAATAATCTGTCGCTTGTGCCCATGGTGTCATCGTGAGTACACCCGCGTGAGGGGCCCTTCAAGCCGTCAAGTGTGATTCTAAAAAACTATCCACGGGGAATCGACGGCAGGGTGTTTTACGGTTAGACTTCCCAATAGAATAAAATAGAATAAACGGCAAAGGACATAGTTATGATTATTGTAACCGGCGGCGCGGGGTTTATCGGTTCGAATCTGGTGGCAGGATTGGAAGAGCGGGGATGCAGGGACATTGTTGTCTGCGACGTGCTGGGCCATGATGAAAAATGGCGCAATCTGGCGAAGCGCGAAATCCGCGATGTCGTGCACCCGTCGCGCTTGTTCGATTACCTGAATAATCACGCCCATGAGATTGAAATTATTTATCATATGGGGGCTATTTCAAGCACCACTGAAACCGATGCCGATTTGATTATCGATACAAATTTTGTCACATCGCGGCGTTTATGGAAGTGGTGCGCCAATCATGGAAAGCGCTTCATTTACGCTTCAAGCGCCGCGACTTATGGCGATGGGAAAAAAGGGTTTTTTGACGATCAGAGTATCGAGGGGCTGGCTCAGCTTCAGCCTTTGAATGCTTATGGCTGGTCAAAGCATTTATTTGATCGCCGGATTGCCCGCGCCGTTACCGACGGTCTTGAAACAGCCCCGCCCCAATGGGCCGGCCTGAAATTTTTCAATGTCTATGGCCCTAACGAGCTGCACAAGGGCGAGCAGATGAGCGTGGTTTGCAAGCTGTTTCCTCAGGTTATGGCCGGGGCCGCCGCCCGCTTGTTCAAATCGCACCATCCCGACTATAAAGATGGCGGACAGTTGCGCGACTTTGTATGGGTCGGGGACTGTGTTGATATTATGGTATGGCTTTACGACAATCCGCATGTCAGCGGACTATATAATGTCGGTTCCGGTAAAGCGCGTTCGTTCAAGGATCTGGCCGAGGCGACGTTCCATGCGGCGGAAAAGACGCCGAAAATCAGTTACACCGATATGCCGGAAAATCTGCGCGGCAAATATCAATATTTTACACAAGCCGATATGAGTAAGTTGCGCGCCGCAGGTTATGATAAGCCCCTGACAGAACTTGAAGATGGGGTTACCCAATATGTTCAGCAATTTTTGTCTCAGGACGATCCGTATCGTTAAAAGAGTTGCAAGTTTCGGGTGACAGGCTAAAAAAGTCTCTCAACCCGAAACAGGCATCTGACCATGGCATTACCCTTTCCCGATATTGATCCCGTCGCACTCGCGATCGGCCCACTGGCGATCCGCTGGTATGCGTTGGCTTATCTGGCGGGGTTCTTGCTCGCGTGGAAATACGCCCTGTGGATTGTTTCGCGTGACCCGCATCTGCGCCCCAACAAAGATGACATTGACAACTTCGTGCCATGGGCGGTGCTTGGCGTGATCCTCGGCGGGCGGATCGGTTATGTGCTGTTCTACCAGTTCGACCTCTATGCCGCTGACCCGCTTGAAGCGCTTAAAGTCTGGCACGGCGGGATGAGCTTCCATGGGGGGGCGCTCGGGGTGATTGTTGCGCTGTTCGGTTATAGCTTTGTGCACAAATTCTCGCTCCTGCGCCTGTCCGATGCCGCGTGCGCCGGCGTGCCGATCGGCCTGTTCTTCGGGCGTATCGCGAACTTCGTGAACGGTGAATTATACGGGCGGGTCACGGATGTGCCGTGGGCGTTCGTCTTCCCGCGCGGCGGCGCATTGCCGCGTCACCCGAGCCAGCTTTATGAGGCGATCCTCGAAGGCCTCGTCCTGTTCGTCATTCTCTATCTCATCATCCGCCGTGATGACCTGCGCAACCGCCCTGGTATCGTTACCGGCGTGTTCCTCGCGGGGTATGGCTTTATGCGCTTCCTTGTCGAGTTCGTGCGCGAGCCGGACGTCCAGTTGGGCCTATATGCCGGCTTTTTCTCGATGGGTCAGTTCCTGTGCATTCCAATGATCCTGTTCGGCGCTTATGCGGCGCGTGAAGCCTATTACGGACGGCGCATACTCGGCGTGAAATGACCCCGCTGGAGCAGATCATCCGTGACGAGATAGCGGTGCAGGGGCCTATGACCCTTGGCCGCTATATGGATATGTGCCTCTCGCACCACATGTATGGGTATTACTGGACCCGTGACCCGTTCGGTGCTGCGGGCGATTTCACCACCGCGCCGGAGGTGAGCCAGTTGTTCGGCGAGATGGTCGGCGTCTGGCTCGCTGACGCGTGGGTGCGTCTGGGTTCTCCCAATCCGTGCATCTTGCTTGAAGCGGGACCGGGGCGTGGAACGCTTATGGCCGATGTAATGCGGGCCACGAAAAATGCGCATGGTTTCCACGATGCGGTGCAGGTTCACCTTCTCGAAACCAGTCCGGCCCTGAAACAAAAACAGCGTGATACGCTGTCTCAATACGCGGTTCATTGGCACAATTCGCTCGATACAATGCCTGTTGAGATGCCGGTTTTGTTCGTCGCCAACGAATTTCTCGATGCCTTGCCCATCGAACAGCTCCAATATGAAGCGGGTGAGTGGGTATTGCGGGTGGTTGATATCGGTCCCGATAATGCGCTCCGCATCGTCACGCAAAGGGCTGAGGAGGATGTGCGAGCCTTAGCCAGCGCTTTAACGGATCAGGCAAAAGAGGGTGATATTCTCGAATTATCGCCGGCGATTGATGGTTTTTGCCATGAATTAGCTATTTTCATTAAAAAACAAAAGGGTACAGGGCTTTTTATAGATTATGGTTACGTTCATTCATCTTTTGGCGATAGTTTGCAGGCATTGCACAAGCACCAACCCGTATCGATATTCCACCAGCCGGGGATGAGCGACCTGACCGCCCATGTAAACTTCGAGCATATCGCGGCGCAGCTTAAGTCAATAGGCCTTCATGCGACAAAAACTGTCCCGCAAAAGGTCTTTTTGGAGGCGCTTGGTATCGAAATGCGTTTGGCTGCTTTGCTGGCGCGCGCAACGCCCCAGCAAGCCATCGATTTGCAATCCGGTTACGCCCGTTTGACCCATCCCGACGCGATGGGAACGCTGTTCAAAGTCATCGGTTTCACCAGTGAACCGGACGTTACCCTATCTGCATTTTAATCCTCCCGTCATTGCGAGCGGAGCGAAGCAATCTAGATGGCCGCGCATCCTTCGGATGCTCGCAATGACGCAAAGAGTGTGGTAAATAAAATCATGCTTCACCCTATTGCTGCACCGATCCTGCAAAAACAAGAGCGCATTGCGCACGGTTTCTTCACGCGTGAAGGTGGCGTGAGTGATGGCCTTTATGCAACGCTGAATGCGGGGCCCGGAAGCGGCGATACCATTGACGATATAAACGAGAACCGTCAGCGTATTGCTGCACATCTTGATGCGGATAAGCTGGTGACTTTATATCAGGTTCATTCCGCTGACTGTCTGTATGTGACGGAACAAGTCACCCAGGGCGACGACCGCCCGAAAGCAGACGCACTGGTTGCCGATATAGCGGGCTTGGCGATCGGCGTACTAACGGCGGATTGTGCGCCGATCCTGTTTTACGGGGAGAAGCAAAACGGATCGCCGGTCATCGGTGCGGCCCATGCGGGGTGGGGCGGTGCGCTCAAAGGCGTGTCAGTCGCGACCGTATCGAAAATGCTCGAAGTGGGGGCCGAGTTGACCTCTATTTGCGCCGTGATCGGCCCATGCATCGAGCAGACATCATACGAAGTGAAGGAAGATTTCGCCCTCCCGTTCCTTGATCAGGATAACGAGAACGAGCGTTTCTTTATGTCGGGCAGGGCGGGCCATTTGCAATTTGACCTCGCCGGATACAATGCCGCGCGCTTGGCGCAGGCGGGGGTCCGCCAAATCGTCATTACGGGTGAGGATACCTATACCCAAGAGCAGCGCTTTTTTTCTTATCGACGGGCCACGCACCGCAATGAGCCGGATTACGGGCGGCAGCTGTCGGTTATTGTGATAAAAAAATAGAAAACCATTGATTTGTGCACCGCCGTTTCCTAATGTGCCGCCATCAGGGTCTGACACAATTTATGGGAATATGTAACCGATGAAAATCATCGCCGGAAACTCCAACCATCCTCTCGCCGAAGCGATCTCCGCTTATCTGGAAACCCCGCTGACGAAAGCGTCGATCCGCCGGTTTTCGGACATGGAAGTCTTTGTCGAGATTATGGAGAATATTCGCGGGGAAGATGTCTTTATTATCCAGTCGACCTCCTATCCGGCGAATGACAACCTGATGGAGCTGTTGATCACAATTGATGCGTTGAAACGCGGGTCCGCGCGGCGTATCACGGCGGTCCTGCCTTATTTCGGCTATGCGCGGCAGGATCGGAAAACAGGGGGGCGGACGCCGATTTCAGCCAAGCTTGTGGCCAACCTGATTACGGCGGCGGGGGCGGACCGCGTTCTGACGCTAGAACTGCATGCCGGGCAAATTCAGGGCTTTTTCGATATTCCGACAGATAATTTATTCTCCACGCCGGTCTTCCTGCCGCATATACAAGAAAGCTTTAAAGGCCATGATCTGGTGATGGTATCGCCTGATGTGGGCGGGGTTGTCCGCGCCCGCGCGCTGGCCAAGAAAATGAGTTGCGATCTGGCGATTATCGATAAGCGCCGTGAAAAGGCCGGCGTTTCCGAGGTGATGAACGTCATCGGCGATGTCGAGGGGAAAACCTGTATCATGGTCGACGATATTGCCGATTCCGCCGGCACATTGTGTAACGCCGCCAGTGCGCTGAAAGCGCAGGGGGCCAAGGAAGTTCATGCCTATGTCGTGCATGGCGTTTTGTCGGGTGGGGCCGTGGCCCGTGTTGCCTCCAGCCCGCTCGAGCAGCTGGTTATAACGGATTCGATCGCGGCGACCGAAGCGGTGCGCGTATCCGGCCATATTACCCAGCTGACTGTGGCGCCGCTGATCGGTGAAGCCATCCGCCGGATTCACGAAGAGCGTTCTATTTCCGCCCTGTTTTAATAAAAAACCTTGCCTTTTGGCCCGTTTTTGGCTTTATTCCGCTACAGTTGGGTCGGCACCCCTGGAGGCCGCCCGTTAACCTATTGAAAAAGGACTAAAAACTATGACGAAGCACTACGCATTACAGGCGGAAGCGCGCACGAAAGCCGGTAAGGGGGCAGCCCGTGCACTTCGCCGCGAGGGGAAAATCCCGGCCGTAATATACGGCGATAAGAAAGAGCCGGTGGGAATTGCCCTGCCGTTAAAAGAAATTACGCTGGAATATCAAAAGGGCCATATGTTCACCACCCTGTGTGATATGGCTGTCGGTAAAGACACGCATCAGGTTCTGGCCCGTGATGTCCAGGTTCATCCGGTGAGCGATGTGATCGAGCACGTTGATTTTCTGCGCGTGTCGGACAATACCAAGCTGACGGTGAATATTCCCGTCCATCTGGAAAACTATGAAGACAGCAAGGCCGCCGTCGGCAAAGGCGTGATCAACATGGTCCGCCATGAGGTTGAGCTGGTCTGTCTTGCCAAGAATATCCCTGACCAGATCACGATTGATATGGCTGGTGCCGAAATCGGCGATATCATCAAAATCAGTGATGTGACCCTGCCGAAGGGCGCGACGCCGGCGATTACCGATCGTGATTTCACCATCTTGACGGTTATGGCGCCGAAACGTGCTGTGGATGTCGAAGAAACCGCTGATCAGGAAGGCGAGGCCGCAGGCGAAGCCGGGGCCGGCGCTGCATCCGAAGGCAACGCAGAATAAGAATCTTGAGGATAGGGGCGGGGGGCCATGGTCTCCCGCCCTTTTTCGTGTCTATTATAAAAGCCGAAGGGACCTGAAAACATGTGGCTTCTTGTCGGTCTGGGCAATCCGGGTAAGGAATATGAAGGTAACCGGCATAATGTCGGCTTTATGGCGATTGACAGGGTTGCCGCCGAATACGGGTTTTCGTCCTTTAAAAAGAAGTTTGAAGGCGAATTAAGCGAAGGCCGTATCAATGGCCAGCGCGCGGCATTGCTTAAACCCATGACGTTTATGAATGTGTCCGGACAAAGTATCGGGCAAGCGGCGAAGTTTTTTAAGGTAACACCGAACCGCGTGATTATTTTCCACGATGAACTTGATTTACTGCCCGGCAAACTGCGCGTGAAAAAGGGCGGGGGGCATGGCGGGCATAACGGTTTGAAATCCACCGATGCCCATTTGAATTCTCAGGATTACTGGCGCGTGCGTCTGGGCATTGGCCATCCGGGGGATAAAGATCGCGTCACAGGCTATGTTTTGGGCGATTTTTCCAAGGAAGAGAAAAAATGGCTCCCTGACTGGCTGGATGTCATTGCCAAACACACGCCAATGCTTTTAGAAGATAAACCGGAAGATTTTATGACGGCTGTGGCCAGAGATTTTAAAGGATAAGAACGATGGGATTTAATTGCGGAATTGTCGGTTTGCCGAACGTGGGGAAATCCACGCTGTTTAATGCGCTGACGGCAACGGCGGCGGCGCAGGCGGCGAACTTTCCTTTTTGTACGATCGAACCGAACGTCGGCAAGGTCGCATTGCCCGATGAACGCCTCGATAAAATCGCCGCGATTGGTAAATCGGCCAAGATCGTCCCAACGCAGCTTGAGTTCGTCGATATCGCGGGCCTCGTCAAGGGCGCATCGAAAGGCGAAGGGCTGGGTAACCAGTTTTTGGCCAACATCCGCGAAACCGATGCGATCATACATGTTCTGCGTTGTTTCGAGAATGGCGACATCACCCATGTTGAAGGATCGGTCGATCCGGTGCGTGATGCCGAGATCATTGAAACCGAATTGATGTTGGCCGACCTTGAGTCGATTACGAAGCAGGCCGACAACCTCGCCAAAAAAGCCAAAGGCGACAAGGACGCAAAGGCGGCGCATGAATTCGCCGTCCTAATCAAAACCGCGCTTGAAAACGGGCAATCCGCGCGCACCGTCAAATCCGCCAACGAAGATGAAACGCGCTGGATGAAATTATTCCAGCTCCTGACCTCGAAACCGATTCTGTATGTCTGCAACGTCAATGAAGACGACGCGGCAACGGGCAACGATTTCACCAAAAAGGTTGATGAGATGGCTAAGGCACAAGGCGCGCCAAGCGTGATTATCTGCGCCGAAATTGAATCGCAAATCGCCCAGCTTGAAACCGACGCGGAGAAAAAAGAATTTCTCGAAAGTCTTGGCCTTGACGAACCGGGCCTGAATAAAATCATCCGCGCAGGATATGGCTTGCTTGGCTTGCAAACCTATTTCACCGTCGGTCCGAAAGAGGCGCGCGCCTGGACCATTCGTAAAGGCGCAAAAGCCCCCGAAGCGGCCGGTGCCATTCACACGGATTTCGAAAAGGGTTTCATTCGCGCCGAAGTCATTAGTTATAATGATTTCGTGACATTGGGCGGCGAACAGGCGGCCAAAGAAAACGGAAAACTACGTTCCGAAGGCAAGGAATATGTCGTTGCCGACGGAGATGTTATCCTGTTCCGGTTTAACGTCTAAGTCTTAATGCAAGTCAGCCGTCATGTGCTGGACAGTGCGTTCGCTAAGCGCTTTTTGCAGGTCTGCGGATTGCTCTGCGTTAACAGAAGCAAAGGTTGTTTCGATTCTGTCCGATACGGTATCGTCTGGTTTGCCGTTGGCAGGGTTGATTGTTCGCGCGATCTGGCGGGGCGTAGATTCTCCGCGTGCGAAAACTCCAAAGCTGCTGGTAATTCTATCTGCTACATAATCATGTGGTTTTCCGGTTGAGGGGTAGGTGTTTTCCGCTACTACTACGGGGGCCTGGAATGGAGTTTTTTCATCGGGCGTGGCGGGGGCGGGCATCTGTTCACTTTCCAGCAGGTATTCCTTAACATTCTTCCAGCGCTCGCCGCCATCGGCGCGCATTTCTTCTTCCAGCTTCGAATAGGTGTTTTCCGCAACCGTCAGCGTGTTTCTGGTCTGCGCAAGATCAAAGAAGGATCCATCGCTTTGAATGCCGCCCACACGGGACGCGCCGTTTTGCGGATCGCCCAGCGCGGCTTGCGCGGCAATCAGGCTTTGTTTGGCTGTGACAAGCATCTCTACATCCTCTGGCATGCCGTCCGTCACGCTGCCGGGTAACCGATCAAAGACGTCGACCGTTTCAAGAAATTCCGGAGAATATGTTCCGCCTTCTTTTACGGCGAGCGCATCGGGAGTGATTTTAGGTACGGTGATAGCCAGCTGTTTTTCAACACCATGCGACAATCCCTGCGCATACCATTGCGCGCCTTTTTCACCGATAAGCGAGGCGAGATATTGTTGTCCGTTGACGGAATTCATACCACCGAAAGCATTAAGGTCGGCAAGCTCGTCCGCGCTAAGATACTCTTCGGGAACCGTTTGCAGCATACCCAGTTCGGCGGCATGCGATACGGCGGCATAATTGATGCTTTGCCCGTCAGTGCTCAGGTAATTCGCCGGAATAGCGGTGCCGATCGTGTTCATATGCGCTTGCGCGACATCGATCGTTTGCTGGTCGAGGACGCTGTTGACCGTGATGCCTGCATCAGGATCGATCGCATGGGCCAGTGCCTTGGCGTGCTCGATCTTTGCCGGATCGCCGCTCGAGAGCATGTCCTGAAAATCGATATTACGCCCCCTTAACGCTTCGCCGACGACTTCGCGCGCCATGGCGGTATCTTTGATGACAACACTATTTGGGTCGTAAATAGCGCGATATTGACGCGCAAGGCCTGCGCTGCCGTATTTTTCTTCGGCGTATTCGGCGGATCGGCCGGTGCTTTGCAGGCCAAGAGGTCCGGCGGCCAAAATCTCGGTCAAGGCATGTTCGACACTGTGCGGCCCATCGATCTGAAAACCCAACTCTCTTAAGCCTGCCTCGATTGCGCGGTGGTCGTTTGCCTCGGCCTTTGCTTCAAGCTCGGCATTCTGTCTGTTTGTTATCACTTCATTTGCGCGGGCGAGGGCGCTGGCCATATTTGGTGCCGTACCCAGTTCATGGCTCTTGGCAAACTCCTGAATAAAGACACTTTCTTCGGCTGAAATAACACCATCCAGTTTGAAAAAATTGAAATCGTCTTCGTTCAGTTCACTGTTTTTATTGAGCGTGACAAGCTGGGCGAGGGTAAGCGCTTCGATCGTCTCGGCCTGTGTCCCGCTTATATGAGGGTCGGCTCCGCGCAATGTTCGCGCCAGTTTTAAGCGGGCGGATGTTTCGGTAACGAGCTGGCCGTTTTCATCGAAGCTGGCTTTCCCCGTCCCTTTTTCAATATCCTGCTGGAATTTCAGGGCGATAACCCTTTGTAACTGTGCGGGGCTTGAAAAACCCGACAGGTCGGATGGAATGCCGGATGCGTAGCCACGCATGGCGCCGAAAGCTTTCAACAGGTCTTGTTGCGTAAATTCCATCGTTCCTAACCTTGTCCCTATTATACGGAAAAAGATTAAGAAACCGCAAATGACCCATCAATTTTTATATAAACCAACGACTTATGCGGCAATGGCTGTTTTCGAGCGGACCAACGATTCATAGGCATCGCGCAGGGCGCGGGTCACAGGGCCGACCGTATAGCTGTGATCGTCAATCTTGCCGACGGCGGTGACTTCGGCGGCGGTGCCGGTGATGAAGATCTCTTGCGCCTCGGCAAGTTCTTCGGGTTTGATTTGCGTTTCGATCACATCGTACCCCATATTGCGTGCCAGCTTGATGATGGTCTGGCGGGTCAGTCCATTCAGGAAACAGTCGGGGACAGGGGTTTTGATGACGCCATCGACCACCATAAAGAAATTTGCGCCGGTGCATTCCGCGACAAGACCGCGATAATCGAGCATCAGTGCATCAGTGAATCCGGCGGCTTCGGCGGCATGCTTGCTCATGGTGTGTGTCGCATACAATCCGGCGGCCTTCGAAGCGGTGGTTGCCGTGTTCGGCATAGGCGCGCGCCACTTTGCCGTTTGTAGCGAAATGCCCTTTTCCCGCATTTCCGGCGAGAAATAGCTCGGCCACTCCCAGCAGGCAATCGCGACATGCGTTTCTGTGGCTTGCGCGGAGATTCCCATCTGTTCCGAGCCACGCCAGGCGACAGGGCGAAGATAGGCATCGGTCAGGCCGTTGGCTTCCAGAATTTCCCGCTTGGCCGCATTAATTTCCTCAGGGGTAAGAGTCATTTTCATATCGATTAATTCGGCGGACCGGATCAGGCGTTCTGAATGGGCCTGTTCCAAAAAGATTTGTCCGCCATAGGCACGCTCTCCTTCGAATACCGAAGACGCATAATGCAGCCCGTGTGTGAGCACGTGAATTTTTGCCTCGCGCCAGGGGACGATTTTGCCATCCATCCAGATTTTGCCGTCGCGGTCGCTAAATGCCTGTGTCATGGTCTTTTCTTTCATATATAGTTATGCTCGACTATCATTTTGGAAAACGCGCCAAAAAGCAAGACCTGACGACATGAATAAAAGCGCCGCCGAAACGGATTATGAAAGCCTGCCTCATATATTGGTGGTGGATGATGATGACCGTATCCGCGAATTGGTGGGGCGGTATCTGACGGAACATGGTTTTCTGGCATTATCCGTGGCTGATGCTGCACAAGCGAAGACGGCGCTTGAAAATTTCCAGTTTGACGCAATGGTTCTGGATGTGATGATGCCCGGCCAGACGGGAGTTGATTTGACGCGCGAGCTTCGGCTTTCGAACGATATTCCGGTGCTTTTATTAACCGCGATGGGGGAGGTCGATGACCGGATCGGAGGGTTTGAATCCGGGGCGGATGATTATCTGACCAAGCCGTTCGACCCGCGCGAGCTCGTGTTAAGGTTACAGGCGATCCTGCGCCGCAGGCCGGATAACCGGCAGGCGGACACGCCGCTGCAGATAGGCGACATTTATTTCGACCCCGCCGTGAATACGCTGACAAGAGACGGCGAAGCTATTCGTCTGACCGATGTCGAGGCCAATTTGCTCAAGGCGTTGGGGCGCCGCGCCAATGAAATTCTCAGCCGTGATATGCTGGCCGATTTGTGCGGGCTGGATGCGGGAGAGCGCACGATTGATGTTCAGGTGACGCGCCTGCGCAAGAAACTGGGAGAAGACTCCAAAGCGCCTGTCTATCTTCAAACGGTCAGGGGGAAGGGATATATTCTGCGCGCCAGCAAGGTGGACGTAACATGAAATCTTTTCTGAAACGTTTATTGCCTGCTTCCTTGTTCGGGCGCTCATTGCTGATCCTTGCTATGCCGTTACTGCTGGTGCAGATTGTGACGACATTCACTTTCTTCGATCGGCATTGGGAAAAGATGATGCAGCGCCTGTCGTTCGGTGTGGCCGGTGAAATTGCGATGCTGGCCGATCTGATCGAGGCGGATGATACGCCCGAAAGTCTCGAGCGTTTGACCGACTATGCGAACCGTCACCTTGCGATGACAGTTGCCTATTTTAAAGGTGCGCAACTGGACATGATAAACAAGCGCGAAGATTTTTCGACGGGCATGGGGCGGGTGTTGTTCGAGGAAATTGCCAAGCAGGTGGCGCGGCCTGCGTCCATCAATGTTGAGGCGCGCGAAAAATGGGTCGAGGTCAATATCCAGCTGGCTCAAGGAACAATAAGCGTGCTGGTTCCCGAACGCCGTTTGCACTCATCAACCGGCTATATCGTCTTGCTGTGGATGATTGGTACGTCTGTTGTGATGCTGGCGATTGCCATCCTTTTTATGCGCAACCAGATCCGTCCCATTCACCGGCTGGCCATCGCCGCCGAGCGCCTTGGTAAAGGGCGCGATGTTCCTTTTTTCAAAGAAGAAGGCGCGCGGGAAGTGCGTCAGGCCAGTCGCGCCTTTATGGAGATGCGTGCGCGCATAGATCGCCAAATTGCCCAGAGGACGGACATGCTGGCCGGTGTATCCCATGATTTGCGCACGCCGCTGACCCGTATGAAATTACAGGTATCAATGATGCCGGACGGTAAGGACAAAGAGGATATGCTCTCCGATCTGGCCGATATGCAGCGGATGATCGATGCATATCTTGACTTTGCACGCGGGCAAGGGCGGGAAACGCCCGTGCGCGTCGATGTGCGGGGCCTGCTCGAACGGCTTGCAGAGGCGGCCCGCCGGCAGGGAAAACCGGTGTCGGTTGCAGGGGACAGCGATGTCAGTTTGATGCTTAGACCGGTGGCGATTGAACGTTGTTTTGCCAACCTGATCGGGAATGCCGTTAAATATGCGCCTGAAATATGGATTTCTATCGAAAAAGGCGAGCAGAGCGTCAGCATCGAGATTGATGACAACGGCACGGGTGTTGCGGTTGACTTGCGCGAGGATGTCTTTAAGCCGTTCTTTCGCGGCGAGCACTCACGCAATACAAAGACCGGTGGCGTTGGCCTTGGCTTGCCGATTGCACAGGATATTATTCATGCGCATGGCGGCGAGATATTCTTGAGCGACAGTCCGAAAGGCGGACTGCGTGCCAGTGTCATTCTACCACTTTAATGGAGTCTCCCACCCAAGGGCACATCGTGGTCCGGTCTGATAAGGACAATCGCGCCGTCCTGATCGG
>CAYSGL010000001.1:0-32715 GCA_964430725.1 uncultured Pseudobdellovibrionaceae bacterium | reverse complement strand
CCTTCGGGTATGAAGGAATATGGCCTTGCGGCCATGGCCGGACAGGTAGCGCCACCGCCCCCATCCCCTCGACCCAAAGCCAGGGCGAGCGCTACCTGCAATACTTTCCTGCTGTGTATCCTGATCTTCGTCGTCTCTTTCGGCTTCCTCGCCATGTATGACGCGCAGATCCAGCGCGCGGCCGTCTGTGCGATCGACAACCAGGAAACCATCGCCTGGAGGAACGCGCGATAATGGCCAAGCGGGGAACAAAAAAGCAGGTTGACCAGCGGCAGATGATCCTCGATCTGTTCGAGGAATTCATCGGCGATCATCTATCCCTGCAAGGCGGGAGCCAGACTTCTTTAAGCGATTTTGAATTCCGCTTTAGACAGCTTTTAAAAACGGTTTTAGATGATGTCGCCAAACGGCCGCAAGACAAGCTTGACCGCATCGAAGTTGCGGCGCGCATGAGCCGGTTGCTCGGCCGCGAGATCACCAAAAATCAGATCGACCAGTGGACAGCCATGAGCGCCATTCAAAAGCGTATGCAGGTTGATGCACTGAAAGCGTTCTGCGAGGTCACTGGCGACTGGCGCACGCTGAAATTCTTCGGCGAGTCCTGCGGCTTCCGTGTTCTCACCCCGCATGAAGCGACCTGCGCAGAATATGGGGCGCAAATGATGCTCAAGCGCCTGATCGACAGCGACATCAAGGAAACGCTGAACGGCATGGATGAGCATGCCCTGCGGCAAATTATGATCCAGCGCATGGGAGGGGGACAATGAACCAGATCCTGCCCATGCAATATTCGGTGATTTACGCCGATCCCCCATGGAAGTTCGATAATTTCTCGACCAAGGGCGAGAAAAAAAACCCGAACCAGCATTATCCGTGCATGTCGCTGGCCGAACTAAAGGCCATGCGGGACGATGTTCTGTTCGCCACTGGCCCCGATGCGGTTTGCATCATGTGGGCGACTTCGCCGATCTTGCCGCAGGCGCTTGAGTTGATGGCGCACTGGGGATTCCAGTACAAAGCCATCGGGCCGTGGGAAAAAATTACCAAGCATGGCAAGCAAGCCTTCGGCACCGGTTATATTTATCGATCAGCGGCTGAATTTTTCCTGCTCGGTACCGTGGGCAATCCGCGCATCAAAAGCAAATCCGTACGCAACGCCCTATTTACCGGCAGCATTCCCGACGATCTGCGCGATCTTGGTATTTCCGTCTTTGGCGGCCTGCGCGAACACAGCCGCAAGCCCGATGAAATGATCCCGATGATCGAGGATCTGTTCGAAGGCCCGTATCTCGAACTTTTTGCACGCACCCGCCGTCCCGGTTGGGATGCCTATGGCAACCAGATCGATAAATTCACGGAGGCGGCATGATTTCCGAGTGGTTTACCCCGCAAAATTTGGCCGACCTTCAGCTATCCAGCTTGCCCTCGTCTCGCTTTCGCATCAACGAGAAAGCCAAAAAGGAAAATTGGAAATGCCGGCCGCGTTACGGTGTCGGCGGCGGACTGGAATATCATGTCAGCGCACTGCCGGAGGCGGCGCAGATGGAGCTGATCGAAAAACAGGTCGGCCCGGCTGCCCTCGATGCACTGGCATCCAACCCTGCGCGTTATATGGAGCTGGAAAAGCCCGGCACACCCACCTACAACGCCGCCGAGCGCCGCAATGCCAAACTGATCATTGTCCAGCTATTCGATCAGTTCCGCGAGACAACCTGCCTGACCATTCAAAAGGCCGAACGGCCATTTCTGAAATTCTATGCAAAGGAACGGGCCTGCGGTCACAGCTCGATGGTGCCGGCATGGGTATTCGATATCTATCCTGAATTCAGCATTCAATCCCTGCGCCGGTGGCGTCGCATCCGCCGCGAAGAGGACGCTTTTAAAGCCCTTGGCGGTCGCTATGGCAACCGTAAAGGCAGCGGCGTGATCGAGCGCGCCGAAGACGGGGAGCTGAGACAATACATCATTGCCCTTATGCTCAAACAACCGCACTTGAACGGCGGTCACATGCGCGATTTGTGCCGTGCCAAATTTGGCGAAACCGTCATGGTAAAAGATGCGCGCGGCCGGCGCGAAGAAAAAGACCTGCCGCATGTGCGCACCTTCGAGCGTTTCATGTGCGAATGGCGCGCTGAAAACGGCGAAATGCACGAGCGCCTGACCAATCCCGACGGTCACAAGAACAAATTCCAGCTCGGACTCGGCAAAGCCGATGCCGGCATTGAGCGCCTGAACCAGCTTTGGGAGATCGACGCATCGCCGGCAGACGTTCTCTGCCAGGATGGACGCTATTCACTTTACGGCATTATCGATGTCTGGTCGCGCCGCGCCATGTATATGGTCACGAAAACGCCGCGTACTGAAGCCGCGCTGGTCCTGATCCGTAAAGCGATCCTCGAATGGGGTGTGCCGGAATCCATCCGCACCGATAACGGTTCAGACTTCACCTCGCAGCGCTTCATGGGCGCATTGCTGGCGCTTGGTATCTATCAGGATGTCTGCCCGCCATTCAGCGGGGAGAAAAAACCCTTTATCGAGCGTTCATTCCATACATTACAGCATGATTTAATGCCTCTTTTACCGGGTTATATCGGCCACTCTGTCAAGGATCGCAAGGAAATCGAAAGCCGTCGCGCTTTTGCCGCACGACTTGGCGAAAATGCTGAAAAATCCTTTGCCGTTGAACTCTCGCACACGGATCTGCAAGGCAAGATCGACCAGTGGGTCGAAAATAAATATCTGCACAAGCAACATGGCGGACTTGGCGGACAGACACCATGGCTCAAAGCCATGAGCTGGACAGCGCCGATTAAGAAAATTGAAAACCCGCGCGCGCTCGATCTCTTGCTGGCACCGGTTGCCGGCAACGGCGGTTTCCGTACGATCGGCAAGAAAGGTATCCGTCTCGATGGTGGCAGTTTCTTCGATGGCGGCCTGATCCCCTATGTTGGCAAGCGCGTGCTGGTGCGCTGCAATCCCGAAGATATGGGTGTTATTTACTGCTTCGATGAAGACGGCAAATTTATCAGCGAGGCGCGTTGCTTCGATCGCGCCGGCGTTGATCCTGTGGCCGCCGCCGCCCAAGCGAAAAAAGCTCAAAAAGACTTTGAAAAAGAGCGGATCGAGCCGTTGCGCCGTGAAATGAGAAAGCTGACACCGGCGAAGATGGCCGACGATTACCTGGGCATTGCAGCGAAAGACAAGGGAACGCTGACCGCCTTTCCCAAACAATCGGAAAGCTATCAAAATGAAGGCTTGAGCGAAGCCGCCAAAGCCGTGGATTCCACATCGAGCGTCTACGATCTCGATCTGGACAAATTCCGTAAAGAATTTCTGGAGCAGAAAAACGCACCCAAAGAACTCAGCGATGAAGAACGCTGGTGGGCGCGTGCCCAGGATATCGAAACGCGCCGCGCTGCCGGAGAGACGCTTAATTCAGCCGATGCCAAATGGTTCGGATGGGTAGAGCAGCAATCCTGGTACCACGCACGGCGCGAATTCGAGCAAATGCGTAAAAACCATGACGACGTAAACGGCGTACCACTTCCCACCTAAGAAAAAAGCCCGCGCAAGGCGGGCAAGGCAAAATATAGGAGCCATAAAAATGAATGTAGTTACGATGAATGTCAAGGAAGAAAAATATCAAGGGGCCGCCCCGCTTCGTAATTTGAGTCTGCTGGAAAACCAGCTGCTTAAAGTGCAAGACCGCGCGGAGCACCTTCCGGGAATTGTCACTTTTTCCGGGCCGTCTGGTTTTGGTAAATCTACTGCGGCCGGTTACATCGCCGCCAAATACCAAGCCTATTACGTCGAGATTCGTTCGATCTGGACAAAAAAAGCATTCCTTGACGCTCTTTTAAAACAAATGGGCATCGCATCAGGTCGTACCATTGCAGAAATGGCCGATCAGGTTTCCGAGGAATTGGCCTGCTCGCAACGTCCGATCATTCTTGATGAATTCGATAATGCCGTGATCCGCGAGGGGCTAATCGAACTGGTTCGCGATATTTACGAACAATCGAAATCGCCAATGATCCTGATCGGTGAAGAAAGATTGCCGCAGAAGCTTCAAAAATGGGAGCGCTTTCATGGCCGGATCATGGATTGGGCGCAGGCACAGGGTGCTGATATGGCCGATGCGCGGGCACTCAACACACATTACGAAGCGGATATCCATGTCCAGGATGATTTACTGGACCTGCTTTGTCACTCCGCGCGCGGCAGCATTCGTCGGATCGTCACCAACCTCGATCGCATCGCCAAATTTGCGCGTGGGGAGGGGTTGGAAGAAATCGGTCTTAAAGAATGGGGTGCGCGCCCCCTTCATACAGCCAACACCCCTGCGCCTCGGAGCTTCTAATTATGAACATGACTCATAAAAAAAATTATGACTGGATCTGGAAGCAGGTACGCAACCAACGTGAATTTTCTCTTAGCTCATTGCTTAGCATGGGAGATAACAAAAGCTGTCGCGCCTTTGTTTACAATTATATCCGTCGACTTGAGAAGGGTGGATTTCTTTCGGGCAAAATGGTGAAAAATAAAAAAGTTTATCGTTTGATCAAGGATAACGGCCGATATCCTCCCCGTATTCAAAATGATGGACAGGTGGCTCCTCCCGAACCGCGACAACGCATGTGGATGGGGATTAAAGCAATCGGTAGATTTACAATTAAGGACGTTGCTCTGATTGCAGAAATTTCTCCTGCCCGCGCTAACAGATACATGCGTCTACTTTTTAACGCTGGATACATAACATCCGGCCAAAATGTTCCTTTCAGAAAAGACGGGCAATTTATCTTCCGTAAAAATATGGATACCGGACCGAATGCTCCCCAGCCTTTAAAGGATGGGGGCATTTACGACGCTAACACCCAAAAAACGCTATATGCATCAAAGGCAGATAAATAATGAGCACCGTTCCTTCAAAAGCGGTCGACACCGTTAAAAGTGCCTGGGGCGACACACCGCCGACATGGGTGCTGCGCCTGGCGGAAATTTGCGATCAGGACTCCCAAAGCGCTGCCGCCCGTAAGGTCGGCCGAAGTGCCAGTTTGATCAATCAGGTTTTAAAAAATCGCTATATGGGTGATTTAAAAGCCGTTGAAGCGCGCGTTACGGCCGCCTTCAATCCAGCCTGCCATCATTGTCCAATCCTTGGGCAAATCACCGGTGATGAATGCCTGAAAAAACAAGGGTTGCCATACAACCCCTCTAACCATCTTGCCGTCAGGCTATTCGTAGCCTGCCGTAAATGTCCCCACAACATCTCCAAAAAAGGAGGCAATCATGCTGAGTAACGATTTTTCTATGCTGCGGCACTATCTTGAAAACGAATTGAACAGCCACAGCCGCATCGAGTTAACAACCAGCGAATCCATCATGCTGGTTGAAAACATGAAATCCCTCGAAGAACGGATTATCGAGCTGGAAAACAGCGTTGCGTCAACCGATCAGGACAAGGAGCCTGAACCTGTTCGGGTTCCAAGCAACATCGTGCGCATCGACCATTTCAAAGCATTAAGAGGCTAGGCCATGAAAAAAATCATCAATTGGCTTCTCAGTTTTATGTGCCCCTATCACCTGCCACCTGCCGGTCGCCACAACCTTGTCCTCGGCGTCCAGCAGAGCAGCACCTGGCCCTACAAATAAGAAAGGAAATATTCATGGACGATTTTATGATCAATGCGCAGGGTCACCATGTCCCCGCCGATAAAGTAAAGCCCGAAGATAAACTGGAAAATGATCTGGTTCTTTCCCTGTTCGGCCAAGCCGAGGGCATCCATGAGACGCTGGCCAAGTTTAAAAAAAGCGCCTTCGATGATGTTGAAGCCTTTCTTGAACTGCTTGCCGATAAATACGGGGCAAAAAAAGGCGGCCAAAAAGGAAACGTGACGCTAACCAGCTATGATGGCTTATTCCGCGTACAGGTTTCCATTGCAGAATTCATTGATTTCGGGCCGTCCCTGAAAACGGCGAAAGAACTGATCGATGGATGCATCGCCTCCTGGTCGGATGGGGCTAATGCCAATCTGAAAATCATGGTGGATCACGCCTTTCGGGTGGATCGCAACAACCGGATCAACACCAAAGCTATTCTCGGTCTGCGCCGGTATAATATTAACGATGCAGAATGGCTGCGCGCCATGGAAGCGATCAATGATTCCATCCGCGTATCCGGCAGCAAGGCGTATGTGCGGTTTTATAAACGCACCAACCCGGAAGCAAACTGGACGGCCGTCCCTCTTGATCTGGCGGCGGTTTAAATATGCAGGCAGCCCGTAACACGCGCAAAGGTTTGATCGCGAAAATTCACGTCGCTAAAAAGCAGCTCGCTTTAACCGATGAGAATTATCGCGACGTCCTGCGCCGCATTACGGGGATCGAGAGCAGCGCCGATATGTCAGAGCGGCAGCTTGAAAGCGTTGTCAGAGAATTTGCCCGGCTCGGTTTTTCCGGAAAGCACCGCCCGAAAGCCTCCGGCAAGAAGAGAATGGCCGATGAACCGCAGGCGCGTAAAATCAGGGCGCTGTGGCTTCAACTAAAAAACCTTGATCAATTATCCGATTCCAGCGAAGAAGCGCTCGCCTCGTATGTCAAGCGCATGTGCGGCATCGATGATCTGCATTGGATCACGCCAGCGGACGCAAACAAGGTTATTAAAGGTTTGCGCGGGTGGATCAGTCGTGTGGGGGGAAATCCCAATGACTTTTGATGCGATTGATCTCGATAACCTGTCGGAAACACCAACAATCGCCAGTTTAGAGAAAATTATCGGCGAGGATGGATTTCTTCAGCTGAGTGAAGAATTGGGCGGCCGCCGCCTTTACATTCCGGCTAATCCAGGTCCCGCTTCCCCGCTGGCTGTTTGTCTGGGGCTGGACGCGGCGAAAAAAATCGGTCAGATTTACGGTGGCATGCATTTTGAGGTGCCGGTCAAGGCCGGACGAAAAGCTAGGATATTGCGTATGCACCGTGATGGGATGCCGGTTGTGCGAATTTCAGCGAATTTGCGCATTTCCATTCGCCAGGTACGGCGGATCGTTAATGAAGAAGAAAACAGCAATCAATTAAATCTCGACCTGTAGGCAAGAAGGCCTACTAATTTTCCTCACGAATATATCCGATCATTCTCCCATGACGAACTGGGGGAAAGACAGCAAGCCCAAGCGCTTCGAAACATTGCCGCCGACCGAAAACTCTGTTTTCGATCAGGCGATCAAAATCACCTTGCAACATGAAGGATTATGGTCGAACGATCCTGACGATCCCGGAGGCGCTACAAAAAATGGCATTTCACTGCGCCTGGCCAAAGAATTGGGTGATCTCGATGGTGACGGGGAACTTGACCTCGATCTGAACAAGGACGGATTGATTGACGAGCGCGATATGCGCCGCATTAAGGCCGAGGATGCCATCCGTATCTACCGCCTGCGTTTTTGGGACCCTTATCCCTATGAGGCTCTGGCACCTGCCATTGCGATGAAAGTTTTCGATTTTGGCGTGAACATGGGGCCAAAGCAGGCCCACATTCTTCTTCAGCGTGCGTTGCGCGCTGTCACCAAGGAAGCGGTATCCGAAGACGGGATTATAGGACAGCAAACCATCTCTTTATCCAACAAAAGCTATACGCCCGCTCTTCTGGCCGCCTTGCGATCGGAAGCGGCCGGATTCTACCGCCAATTGGCAGCGCGTCGTCCAGCCTCGCGCAAATATCTTAAAGGCTGGCTCAATCGGGCTTACTCGTGAAAGGAAAATCCCATGAAAAACGGCGTCTTTTTTATCATTTCAGTCATGCTGGCGGCGACCTTCTTTGCGCTGCCAGCTTTTGCGGTCGAAACCATTCCGGTTTATTCAATCGACATTCAACAGGCGATCGATCCGATCATCAGCTTTCTGTTCGCATTGATCGGCGCGGTTGTGGCGTTCGTTATTTCAGCGCTCTGGGCAAAGAACAAGGACACGCTCGATAAACTCAAGATCGATGACTCTATTCGCACCTATCTTGAAACTGCGATTAAAGCGGGTTTGCAGTATGCCGAAAACAAAGCGCTCGAAAAATCCAAGGATATAAAAAATCCGGAAGTGAAAAGCGAGATTATCGCCGTTGCCTTGAATTACATCATCAAACGCGTTCCCGATGCACTGGAGCATTTCGGCATCACCGCCTATGATCTGGCGGAAATGATCGTCTCCCGCATGATCCCCAAAGAGGAGAGCGCCAGTGTCCCTCGCAACGATCCTCAGTAACCTGCAAGGGCTGCTGATCAAGATTATCGATGGATTTAAATATCTTTTAGCCGCCTTTTATATCCGCCGTTCAACCCGTATCGAAACTGAGAAAAATGCTCTTGAGAAAGCCAACAAATCAAAGACAAAGCAGCTCGATATTTCGGCTGGCTCTCCTGAGCGCCCTTCTTCTGTGCGTGAGCGCATGCGCAACGACCGGCTTTGATGCATCGGAAAAACAGGAATCCTCCATATCCTGCGCTATCCCACCCTGGCCAAAAGCAGGCGCGGCCGTAGCAAACGAACTGGACAAGGTTTGCCCCATTACAATCGCTGCCGATGGGACTGAAATATCGAGCTGCCCCGCGATCGATGAATGGCATCAACGCCTGTTTAGACTGAAACTTCAACTTGAGGCCGCCCAATGATCGACCTTCTTAAAGCCGTATCTCCTTATGCCAGTGCCATCCTGTTTATTCTGCAAGGGATATGCGCCCTGTTCGTTCTGGCTTTCGCCAGCAAATTCGTGCTGCGCACCGATCACGATGAGACAGTCAAACGTATTGATGGCAATCACTCCGGCCTTGCCAAGCGCGTAGAGGCAACGGAAGGCGTCCTGGCAAGCCTGGCGCGTGAGGTGAAATATCTCAAAGATGCCATGGCAGATATGCCCAACGCCAAGGACATTCACGATCTGTCCATTCAGATAACGAAACTACAGGGCAGCCTTGATGCGGCGGCGGTTCGTTTTGAATCGCAAAAAGGGATTACGGAACGCCTGCAAAAGCAAGTCGATGTCATTGATGAGTATCTTCGGGAGAGGGGAAAATGAGCAACTACCAGTCTCACCTGGCGCAAGATCGCCGCCTTTGCATGCTCCGGCTGCTCAAGGAAAGCGGCGGCACGGCCAACGAGAGCGTGCTGCAAAACGGGTTGGAGCTGCTGGGGCATCGCCGCCTGCCGCGCGCGACCATTCGTGAAGATATCCGGTTCTTGATCAATCAGGGTTTGATCATTGATGAATGGTTTGGAGATGTGCAGGTCTGCACCATCACCCGGCGCGGCGTAGAGTGCGCCGAGGGCATTATCCAGGTTGAAGGTATTAAAAAGCCTTCAATCGGAGTGTGAGGCGGATATGGGCAGACGATCCAGCATCGAGCGCTTGCCGGAGAAAATCCGCCAGAAAATAACGGCGCTGCGCGATCAAAATCATACGATCGATGAAATTTTGGCGGCGCTTGACACACTCAATGTCGACGTTTCCCGATCGGCCCTCGGCCGGCATGTTAAAAAAATGGATCAGGTCGCCGCGCAGATGCGTAAATCCCGCACGCTGGCTGAAGCCATCGGCCGGCAATTCGGGGACAAGGAAACCAGCAAGGTAGCCAGAACCAATATCGAAATCCTGCACAGCCTGCTGATGAAAATAATGATCGGCCCCGACGATTCCGATGAGGAAGTCGTGCTTGATCCGAAAGAGGCAATGTTCGCGGCCACAACGCTGGAAAAATTAGCCAAAGCCAGCAAGCTCGATCTCGATACGCAAATTACCGCTGCCGTCGAGGAAGCCCGTCAATCCGCCCTTGAAAAAGCGGCAGATGATGCGGCCGATGAAGCGCGCGAGCGGGGTCTGTCGCCGGATACGGTTCAGGCTATCAGATCCAGCATTCTTGGGATCGGGGCATAATGGCGGATGTCGTCGACCTTGCGGAAAAAGTCTTAGAACGGGGGCAGGCAAGTTTTGCTTTATGCCCCCGGTGCGAAGATCAATCGGCTTTTGTCCCGATTGTCTTGAAAAACAGACAAGGCACATTCATCGCATCTCTGCTTTGTCTGGGACCGCGCTGTAATGGTGATGGCATTTTTATGACCGTCGATCACGGCTATATCGGAGATCCGCAAGAATGACCAGCAAGCTGCCCGCCGTTCTGTTGCGCTACCAGGCAAAGCTGATCCAGCTGGTTGCCAAGCACAAAGTTGTTTTTTGTGAAAAATCCCGTCGGATCGGGATGACATGGGGTATTGGCGCCGATGCCGTTCTGACGGCTGCGGCAAGCCGAAAAGCCGGAGGCATGAAAGTATTTTACATCGGCTTTAATCTCGATATGACGCGGGAATTTATCGACGTCTGCGCAATGTGGGCGAAGAATTTCAAATATGCCGCACAAGAGGTGGAAGAGTTTATCTTCAAGGATGATAACGATAAAGAAATACAGGCATTCCGCATCAAGTTTGATTCCGGTTATGAGATTGTCGCCCTGACCAGCCGGCCGCGCTCCCTACGCGGCAGACAAGGCTATGTAATTATTGATGAAGCCGCCTTCCATGACGATTTAAAAGAGCTTATGAAAGCCGCGCTCGCCTTGCTGATCTGGGGCGGTAAAGTGCTCGTTATCTCTACGCATGACGGCGCATCCAACCCGTTCAATGAATATATTCTTGATGCTCGCGCCAAGAAAAACAATTACGCCATTTTGCGTGTCGATCTCGATGATGCCCTGAAAGACGGATTGTATGAGCGGATCTGTCTGACAACAGGGAAAACATATAGCCTTGCGGCAGAGCGGGAATGGCGCGACGAGCTGATTAAATTTTATGGCGATGGCGCTGACGAAGAATTGTTTTGTATTCCGCGTCTATCATCGGGCACATGGTTGACGACGGCGCTGATCGAAAGTCGTATGCAAGAGGGCATACCCATTTTGCGGTTGGAAATGCCGGATGCCTTTGCCATGCAGCCAGAAGAGGTCCGAAACCGTGAAGTAGAGGATTGGTGCAAAGAAAAACTGAAACCCTTGCTCGATGCGCTTGATCCGAATCTTCGCTCTACCATTGGCGGTGACGCAGGACGCACCGGTGACCTGACAGTGTTCTGGCCTTTCGTCATCGAGCGCAATCTGGTCAGACACACACCCTTTGTGGTGGAGCTGAGAAACATGCCGTTCCGCCAGCAGCTACAAATCCTCTGGTACATCATGGATCGCCTGCCGCGCTTTTACAGCGGCGCAGCCGACGCGCGCGGCCTAGGCCAGCAGATGGCGGAAGAGACGGCCCAGCGCTATGGGGTCGGTCGTTTTCAGCAAATTATGACGTCGCGATCCTGGTATCTGGAAGCTTTTCCGCCATACAAGGGCGCACTAGAGGATGCAACCATCATCCTGCCGCGCGATGCCGATATCAAAGACGATCACCGCGCAGCCACAGTTGAAGGCGGAATCCCGCAGATTCGCGATAAGAGAACCACTGGCAAGGATGGCGGCAAACGCCACGGTGACTCTTTGATCGCAGCAGTGATGGCCTACTGGTCTTCTAGGCAGGATGTTGAAGAATATGATTACACGCCGGCTTTCGGCGGACAAAGATCAAAGGGCACGAACCTTGATATCGATGATGATGAGGACGAAGCCAAGCGATCTTTCGCTTTCGGCAACAATGAAGGAGCATGGTAATGACAAAACTCGTCGATCAATACGGGAACCCGCTGCGCCGATCGGAGCTATTGGAAGAACAGGCCACGCCCAGTATTACGGGTGTCCGCAGCTTTTTAACAGCCGAGCAAACTACCGGCCTTAATCCGGGTCGCCTGGCACGCATCCTGCGCGCAACGGAGGATAATGATGCGACAGCCTATCTGGAGATGGCTGAAGAGATCGAGGAGAAAGACACGCACTACCTTGCAGTGATCGGCACACGCAAACGCGCCGTATCGCAGTTGGAGATCACCGTCGAACCCGCGAGTGAGAATGATGTGGATGTGCGCAACGCCCAGTTGATCGAGGATTGGTTGCGCCGCGATCATCTGGAAACAGAAATTTTTGATATTCTCGATGCAATTGGGAAGGGCTATTCAGTCGTCGAAATTCTCTGGGATGTCAATGACAGCATCTGGCTGCCCAAAGATTTGAAATGGCGCGATCCCCGATGGTTTGAATTTGACCGCACCGATCGGGAAACACTGATGATGAAGGGCGACGATAATATTCCCGTTCCCCTGGCACCATATAAATTCATCGTACATCGCCACAAGGCAAAATCCGGTATCACTGTCCGTGGAGGCATTATCCGGCCGTGCGCGTGGATGTGGCTGTTCAAGAATTTCAGCATCAAGGACTGGGTAATCTTTGCCGAAGCCTATGGCCAGCCAATCCGCATGGGTAAATACGGACCGGGCGCAAGCAAGGCGGATAAAGATGTTCTCCGTCGCGCCGTTGCACAGATCGGCTCGGATGCGGCCGCCATTATTCCAGAGTCCATGCAAATCGAATTTATCGAGGCGGCCGGCAAAACCAATACAGCCGATGTTTTCGACCGCCTGTGTAAATTCTGCGATCAGCAGATCTCCAAAGCCGTTCTTGGGCAGACAACCACGGTTGATGCGATTTCCGGCGGCCATGCCGTGTCGAAAGAACACAATGAGGTGCGGGAAGACATTGAGCGCGCCGATGCCCGTCAGCTTGCCGCCACGCTGAATGAACAACTCATCCGGCCGATGATCGATTTAAATTATGGGGAGCAAAAACGCTACCCGCGCCTGCGGATCGGCCGATCGGAGCAGATCGACAGCGACAAGCTCTCCATGACAGCCGAGCGTGCCGTTAATATCGGCCTTAAAATCAGCTCATCGAAGCTGCGTGAAAAGCTAGGACTTCCCGCGCCGGTCGATGATAATGATATCCTGCAAAAACCGGCAGCGTCCGCTCCTGTCAATAACCCGCCAGAGAATACATCGCTGGCCTCCGCGCGGCCCAACACAGATAAAGATGCGATTGATCAGGCCATCGATGAGATCGAGGGCGATTTCGAAGAAATTATGAATCCGATCGTAAACCTGCTCGAAGAAGCCGCCGATCAGAGCGAAGACTTTGACGATTTTCGTCAAAAGCTTTTAACGCTTGCCGGCGAGATCGATATGAACAATCTGGCCAATCAACTGGCGCGCATGGGATTCAAAGCACGGGTCGCCGGCAATCTTGAAATCGATCTGGATGAATGAAGCATGAGAGAATTCGGGTTTAATATAATTTTCTCTTCTTTAGTCGCCGCCGCTGCCTTTGGCTACTTATTGGCAGGATGGGGAGGGATTTTAATTTGCGTATCCGTTGTCGCTCTGGCCTTAACGATTGCAGGATAATCCGATATGGCCAAAATCGATCTCAAGCCACAGCCGCCGAAGGAAGCAATCGATTATTTCCGCAAGAAAGGGTATAAAGTTACCTTTGACTGGCATGAGATGTGGCGCGAAGAGCATGCCTATCATTTCACCGTGGCGAAGGCCACCTCCATCGATCTGTTGCAGGACATCCGCCAGAGCGTTGACCAGGCAGTGGCTGAAGGTATCACTTTCAATGAGTTTAAAAAACAGCTTAAACCCACCCTTGAAAGCAAGGGATGGTGGGGCAAAAAGCTAATGGTTGATCCCAATACCGGCGAAGAGCGTCTCGTGCAGCTCGGCAGTACCAGGCGCTTGAAAATTATTTATGACACCAATTTGCGTACCGCTTACGCCGCCGGCCGGTGGGAACAGGTTCAGCGCACCAAGAAAACCCGTCCCTGGTTGCGTTACATCGCCATCCTTGACGAACGCACCCGCCACCAGCACCGTCAGTGGCATAACACCGTCCTGCCGGCCGACGATCCCTTTTGGAATGATCATTATCCACCGAACGGATGGCGCTGCCGCTGCACCGTGCAGCAGCTGAGCGATCGGGATCTGAAAAGGCTGGGGCTGAAACCTGCCCCGGCAGCGCCGATCAATGCACCCAAAACCTATATCAACAAAAAAACCGGCCAGCCGATGGTTGCGCCGCAAGGCATCGATCCGGCTTTTGCCTACAATGTCGGCAAAGCGCGCATGCAAGCGCTCGCCCGGCCGGATCTTGACCGTCCGCTGCACATCCCGTTCGCTGGCAACCCGATTGACCTGCCAATGCCGCCACCGCGCCCCATTCCCAAAGATGCACTGTTGCCAGACGGTTTGAGTGAAGAGGAATATGCCCGCCGGTTTTTAAAAGAATTCGGCGGCGATATCGGCAAGCCCGTCATTTTCACCGATGCGCTTGGCGAAAAGCTTGTTATATCGGATGATTTGTTCAGATTGCCGGGCGGCCAGCTTAAGGCCACGAAACGGGGCCGGCATCGTCATCTGTTGCTTATGGCGGCCGCGATCAAAAATCCCGATGAAATTTTCTGGACATGGCAGGAATACCCCAAAGGCCGTATGACGTTGAACCGTGTCTACCTCACCCGCTGGCAGGGTGATGAAGGCACGGAGGGCGGCTTTACGATGTTTGATGTGTCTCCATCCGGCTGGAACGGGGTGACGACCTTCAAGACCGACGATGTTCGCTATCTGCTGCGCCAGCGCGCCGGAGCGCTTGCCTATCGCCGAACAAAAAAATAGGCCGGCATCCCTTTACGATTGGCCGGCCCGTTTTGTCGCTTTGAGGGAGGTAAGGCTCCTACCACGACAATTCCATTGTCCTGTATTTTTCAGAAAAAAGCAAGCCTGAGCGCCCCCGTTTTTAATCTTATGTTAACAATCTTTGATTTCTGTTTTTAAGCCCTCAGGAGCGCGCTGAGAGGGCTTGGCCGCCCCCGTTCCCCATGAAAAATAATCCGAGGCGTTTTTGAAGGCGCTGTGGGGTTTTTAAAAGGGGGTTCGGCCATGAAAAAGGCCCGGATTTCTTCCGGGCCATGCAAATCTGTATTTTTCAAACGTTATAGAAAATTATGTGGTCGGATTACTTTTTCATGGCGGCCTCCATCGGTCGGTCTTCGAGATATCTCCGTTTTCAATGACACGAGTATAGCCCATGCCTTCCAAGGGGGGCGGTAGGCCAATAGTCCGACTGATTTGATGGGGCTGATACTCATACCATGCCTCCATGAAACAATTTTTGCAAGCAAACACCTTTGTAAAATTGCCGGATGGAGATGATATCGCGCTTATTCCGATTTTTCCGGCCGGCGAAGTGAAAGGTTTTGATGGGAGAGGTCCTTATTACCTCACCAATCCTGCCGGCGTCATCGCCGCAAGCCTCCGCCCCATGGTTGACCTGGTGATCGACCGTGACCATGAAACTGATCTCGCCCCCAAGGGCACACGCGTCAAAGCAGCAGGCTGGATTAAAAAACTGGTTGAAAAAGATGGCGCTCTTTTTGCGCATGTTGAATGGACGCCAGCGGCGCGCCAGGAAATGGCTGATAAAGAGTATCGCTATATCTCGCCGGTTTTCAGGCATGACAAGGATACCGGCGAAGTAACACGCATTCTGCGCGCTTCACTCACCAATACCCCCAATTTTGAAATGCAGGCTGTCGCCTCAGCGCAGTCTCAACAGTCCAACGATATGGAGGAAAACATCATGGACAAATATCTACTCGCAATCGCATCTGCCCTCGGCCTTGAAAAGCCGGAAAATGAACAGGCCGTGGTCGACAAAGCCAAAGAAGTCGCCGCTACCCTGAAAGAAACGCAAACCAGCCTGGCTTCGGCGGCGAAAGCCCTGGGCCTGGACGAAAAGGCCAAGGGCGAGGAAATTGCTACCGCCGCTGCCGATATTCAGGCGACCGCGAAAAAACCCAATCCCGAAGAATATGTCCCGATGGACATGTTCAACAAAACCGCTGCTGAATTGGCCAGCGTTCAAAAATCACTGGCATCCGACAAAGCAGAGACTGCCGTTGCCGAGGCCATGAAAGCCGGAAAGATCGCGCCCGCACAAAAAGACTGGGCGCTCGATTATGCCAGCTCGAATCCCGATGCCTTCAAAAAATTCATCGAAGCTGCTCCGGTGATTGCCGCCGCCACGAATAGCAAAACCGGCGAACGCCCAGCCAATCAGGGCGAACTGGATGATGATGCGCTGGAGATCGCCAGCCAGCTCGGTCTCAAGCCGGATGACATGAAGGAAGCGCTGAAAGAACAGGCTGCCTAATCCCCTTAACCATCAAATCGAACGAAGGAACACACTATGACTGCATTAAATCAAAACCGTGACACCAAGCGCATTGAAGGGGATACCTTCTCCGGCCCTGCTGCGGCTGCCAAGCACATCTATCAGGGCGCACTTGTCTGCTTTGATGCATCCGGCAACATCACGCCGGGCGCGACGGCCACCACGCTGACCGCCGCCGGCCGTGCCGAGCATGAGGTCGATAATTCCGGTGGATCTGCCGGCGATGAAACCGTGCGCTTCCGCAAGGGTGTTTTCCAGTACGCCAATAGCGCGGACACGGATGAGATCACCCGCGCCGAAATCGGCGACACTTGCTACATCGTCGACGATCAGACCGTTGCCAAAACCAATGGCACCAACACCCGATCGGCGGCCGGCAAGATCGTTGATGTCGATGCCAACGGCGTCTGGGTCAAAATCGACTAATCCTCCTCACAACCAGAAAAGGTAACAACCGATGAATATCAACTCTCAAAACCTCCGAAACCTCAGCGCCGGTTTCACCTCTCTTTATAATGGCGCTTTCACCGGTGCAAAGCCGCAATGGAGCAAAGTGGCAATGCACGTCAAATCGAAGGCTTCGAAAGAAACCTACGGCTGGCTTGGTTCCAACACCCGCTTCCGCGAGTGGGTCGGCCCGCGCGTCATGCAGAATCTGAAAACGCATGACTTCACGATCAAAAACATCAGCTTCGAGAACACGGTCTCCGTTGATCGTGACGATATCGAGGATGACAATATCGGCGTCTATGCACCGATGATCCAGCAGCTTGGTCAGGACGCGGCCATGCATCCCGACGAGCTGGTCTTTAGCCTGCTGGCTGATGCTTTCGACAAGGAGTGCTATGACGGGCAGTATTTTGTCGATACGGACCACCCCGTTATCCAGGCGGATGGATCTGTCGCTTCGGTTTCAAATGATGGTGGCGGTTCTGGTTCGGCCTGGTTCCTGCTGGACACCACCAAATTCGTCAAGCCGCTGATCTTCCAGGAACGTAAAGGCTACAACTTTGTCGCCAAGGACAATCCGGAAGATGACAACGTCTTCAAGAACAAGGAGTTCGTTTACGGCGTAGATGCCCGCTGCAATGTCGGCTTCGGCTTATGGCAGCTGATCTACGGATCGAAACAAACGCTTGATGCCACCAACTACAAAGCCGCTCGCGCCGCGATGCTTGGCTTCAAAGGTGATGGTGGCAAGCCGCTGAACGTGACGCCGAACCTGCTTGTGGTTGGACCGGCCAATGAAGGCGCTGCCAAAGAAATCACGGTGGCCGAACGCGCCGCTAATGGAGCGACCAACATTCACCGTGGCACTGCCGAGGTTCTGGTCGTGCCGTGGCTGTAATAGCGGCTTCAATCCCTCTTTAACCGTTCAAAAAAGGAAAAACGAACATGGCAAAAAAACTGCAAATCATCTCGAAGCGTGACGGCTTTCGCCGGGCCGGGCACGCCTTCAGCTCAACCCCGACCCTTCTTGATCCGGCGGATCTGAAAAAAGAGCAAATCGAAGCGCTCAAAGCCGAACCGATGCTGGTCGTCGTCGAGGTGGATGTGAAGGAAGAAAAGCCTGCCGGCAAAAAGACCGGCGGTGCCGGCAAGGATGATGATGCCGCCGGTACAGCAGGCGCTGATGGCAACTCCAATACTGATAATGCCGGAGACGCTGCAGGCAAAGGTGACGGTGCGGGCAAAGGCGGTAAAGGAGCCGGTAAGTAATACCCGAAGCGGTGACGAGGGCGGGGGGAAGGTCCCGCCCTCCGTGAAAGCCGGCGTTTCAGGCTTGACGGCCGCCAGAGGCGGCAACCAACGAGACAGAGGGGGAGCCGGGGTCTGCAAGGAAGCTTCGGCTCCCCAACCAGGGAAGAAATGTACGCAAGCAAACAACACATGATCGATCAGTACGGCGAGGAAGCTCTTATCGAGCTGACAGACCGCGCGCTGCCGGCAACCGGTGAGATCGTTGATTCCGTTTTAGACGGCGCGCTCGAAGCGGCGTCGGCCCTGTGCGATGGCTATCTGGCCAAGCGCTATAGAACGCCTGTCTCCAACCCTCCGCTTATTCTTCGCCGTCATGCCATGGCTATCGCCTATTTTGATCTGCATCGCGGCCACTATCCTGATGAAATCCGCGCCGCTTACGATGATGCGATGGCATTTCTCAAACAGGTTTCACGCGGTGACATCATTCTTGATGTTGCTGGCGTCGCGCCAACATCCTCGCCAGCCGAGGCGCACGTTGATGCACCCGACCGCATGTTCAACCGCGATACGCTGAAAAGGTTCTAGGATGATCACGCTTGAAGTCAAAGGTGATGAATACCTGGTGAAAGCCTTCAAAAAATTCGTCGATCCGTCCGAACGTCGAGATCTGCTCGATCAGGTCGGATCGTACGGCGTATCTTCCACGCAGCAGCGCTTCCTGGATGAGCGCGGGCCGGATGGCCAGCCCTGGAAGAAAAGCCGGCGCGCCCGAGAACGCGGCGGTCAGACGCTGCGAGACAAAGGCCTGCTGTTCTCTTCCCTGGCGCATAATACCAATCCTTCCAGCGTCGAATGGGGATCGAACAGGATCGATGCCGGCATTCACCAGCTCGGTGGAACGATCCGTCCAAAGACAGCGAAGAAACTGGCCTTTAAAGGTGTGAACGGCATGGTGTTCGCCGACAAGGTCACCATCCCGGCGCGCCCTTACCTCGGCATTAACGCAGAGGATGTCGCCGAGATCAACGCGACCGCGCAAGACTGGATGAAAGGGATGCTGCAATGATCCCTGAAATCGAAAACGCTCTTCTTGATCGCATCCGCGCCGCGCACGACAATGAAATCCTTGGTTATCAGCTCAGAAAGATTGATACTTACGGCGGCGAGTTTGCTGACGGGCTGGAAAAAGCTGTTTCCGGTCGGCAGTTTCCTTTCGTTCTGGTCGCCTTTGCCGGCGCCACTCGCCTATCGCACACCAACGGCCGTGTTAAGTTCTCAGCCCGATGGGTAGCATTCTGCGGCGCAAATAATCTGCGCAATGAAGCCGCCGCGCGGCACGGATCAGGCGATAAAGTCGGTAGCTATCAGATTATCGAGGATGTTATCGGCCTTGTGGCCAATCAGACATTCGGCCTCGATATCGATCCCATCATTCCCCAGGGCGTGCAGCCGATCACCAATGACAAAGCAGGCCAGCAGCTTGTTTCCGTCTATGGCGTCGAACTGACAACCGGATTTGAGACGCAAACATCCGATATTGTTGATGATCTCGACGATTTTGAAACCTTTCATGTGAACTGGGATTTGCCGCCCCATGGCAACGTCGACACATCCCAAGGCCTGCCGGCAGACGATACCGCCGATGCAATCGATACGGTTGCACTCGAAACCGAAGAAGAGGAAAGCGAAGAATGACCAAGAAAATTTTTATTAAGCCGGCAGCTGGCCTGCGCGTTATCGATCCTGACACAAATCAGCCCTTGCCGGCCGAAGGCGCTCTTGTGCGGTTGAACAAATATTACCGCCGCCGGCTTTTGGCTGGTGATGTTGTAGAGGCGTCCCAGACAAAAACCGTAAGCAAACCGGTCGCCCCATCAACCGACACCGCCGCCCATACAAAATCTCAAGACTCTCAAAAGAAGGAGAAATAATCCATGTCTATCAGCTTCAATCAGGTTCCGATCGATATTCGCGTTCCCGGTCAATATATCGAAATCGACAATTCACAAGCTTTCCGGGGACTCTCCGGCATGCCGACTAAAGTCCTGGTCATCGGGCAGATGCTCGCTGCCGGCACCGCCGATGCTCTGGAACCATATCTGATCACGTCGGTCGATCAGGGAAAGGAACTTTTCGGGATCGGCTCTCAACTCGCGCACATGCTTGAGAAATTCAAGGGGGCCAATAGCTACATTGAGGTGCACGCCATTGCCCAGGAAGATGATGGCGGCGGCAATGCGGCAACTGGCAAGATTACGATCGGTGGTGCGCCGACTGCCGCTGGCACATTAAACATCTATATCGGCGGCCGTCGCGTTCGTGCAAAAGTTGCCAACGACGACGATGCCAGCGATATTGCGGCAACGATTATCGCTGCAATCCAGGCCGATGCAGATCTGCCGGTGAGTGCTGCGGTTGATGGCGTTGACGACAAAATCGTCAATCTGACGGCGAAGCATAAAGGTGAATGCGCCAATTCAATTGATCTGCGCATCAATTATTATGCCGACGAAAAAACGCCGGCCGGCGTAACCGTCACCTTCACCGCCATGAGCGGCGGTACAGCCAACCCCGATGTTGAAGATGTCTTAACGGCAATCGGTGATGAATGGTACACCGATTTTGTGATGGCCTATGCTGACAGCGCCAACATTGTTGCCATGGAAGAAGAGCTGGCCGATCGCTTTGGCCCTCTCAAGATGAAAGACGGGCATCTTTACTATGGTTTGTCCGACACGCACGGCAATCTGATCACGGCCGGTGATGCGCGAAACAGCCCCCATGTGACGATCGGCGGCCTGACCAAGTGCCCCAATCCTCCCTACGAACTGGCCGCTGCCATGGCTGCTGTCTGCTCATACTTCTTAAAGATCGATCCGGCCCGCCCGGTGCAAACGTTGCCCTTGCCAGGCATCCTGCCACCGGCGATCAAGGACCGCTATACGCTGGAAGAAAGAAACCTTCTGCTCTTCCATGGCATCTCGACCTTTATGATCGATGCCGGCGATGTCGTGCGCCTGGAAAGAGTGATTACGACATACAAGGAAAATCCATTTGGCGCAGCCGATCCTTCATATCTCGACATCGAGACCATGAAAACACTGGCTTATCTGCGCTACGACACCCGCACCTTCATCGCTCTGCGCTATCCGCGTTATAAACTGGCGGATGATGGGACGAATTTTGCACGCGGTCAGGCCGTGGTCACGCCCAGTGTCATCCGGGCCAGCCTCATCGGTCGATTCCGCCAATGGGAAGAAAACGGTCTGGTGGAGAATATCGAGCAATTCAAGGAAGATCTGATTGTCGAGCGCGATTCAAATGATCCGAACCGGGTCAATGCGTTGATTCCGCCGGATATCATCAACCAGCTGCGCGTCTTCGCGGGACTGGTGCAGTTCAAACTTTAACCCTCATTCAATCCGTTTTTAAAAGGAGAATTATATCATGTCGAAGATCCACGGCCGGGCGACCATTCGCTTCAACGGGCAGGTTTATGAAACCGATGATGATGCCACGCTTCAGCCCGGTGGCTTGAAAAACAACGAACGCATGACCGGTGAGAAGTTTTTCTATAACCAGACGAAAATCCCGTCGATGGTGGTGTGCAAGATTCCGGTAACTAAGGAAGTATCCTTAAGGCAGTTTCAGGAAATGACCGATGTGGAGGTAACGTTTACGTCCGACAATGGGCGCACCTGGATCATCCGCAGCGCGGCGCAAACGGGCGAACTTCAGCTTCAAGGCGGCGCCGATAACGGCAAGGTTGAAATGACCTTCCACGGCGAACCGGCAGAGGAGATGGTGGCATGATTACACGTCGCGTCGATATTACCGAGCAAACGACCAATGGCAAAGAAGACAAAGCTATTGATCCGAACGTGCAGCACAATGAAGATGGATCCCTCACCTATACATTGCGTTATCCCTTCACGGCTGTCTTCAGAAATGGGAATCAGGAGAGGGAGCAAGAATTCAGTCAATTGACCTTTCGCCGCGTGAATGGTGGCGACCTCCGTCAAATCACCAAGATCAAAGATGATATGGAAGTGATGGTTGTTATATTCAAACGGCTGGCTGGCATCACAGATCCAATCTTCGATAAAATTGATGGTGAAGACATCGAAAAGGCTATGGAGGCCATCGAAGATTTTTTGCCGGGTGCCCAGAAAACTGGGAAGAGCACATAGCGCTCGTTGCAACCGTCTTCTCTTTCAGAGAGGGCGATTATTGGGACATGCCGATCGATCGGTTGATGTTCTGGAGTGAACAAGCAGGGAAGATCAATGAACAGCTTGCGCGTAAAATTAATACTTGAGGCTATCGACCGGATGACACGACCGGTTCGGTCGATGGCACAGCGCTATAAACAAGCCCTTCAAGGTATGTTAGAGAAAACAAAAGCTCTTAGAGATGCTTTAAAAAATACCAGTAAGGCGGTTACAGATTTCGGTGTTGGATGGTCGACAAAAATAACAGCTCCATTGATTGGTTTCGGCTACTTATCCGTTAAAACAACGGCTCAGTTCGAAAAATTAAAAGCGTCATTGAAAACAGTCTTTGGTTCACAGGCTGCCGCAGATAGTATTTTTAAGCAAATTCTTGATTTTGCCTCGACGACCCCATTTCAACTAGAACAAGTTTTAAGCGCAGTCATTAAACTGAAGGCTTTAGGACTCGATCCATCTATGGAAGCTCTACGCTCATACGGCAATACTGCCTCGGCGATGGGAAAGGATTTGAATCAATTCATCGAAGCCGTTGCTGATGCTAGTACAGGCGAATTTGAACGTTTAAAAGAATTTGGCATAAAAGCCAGCCAGCAAGGAAATAAGGTTGCTTTTGTATTTCAAGGAAAAAAAACAGTAATCAGGAAAAATGCCGAAGAAATACAGGAATATCTACGACAAATCGGGGATGTGCAATTTGCCGGTGCAATGGAAGAACAAATGGCAATTTTGGAGGGAGCCTTTTCGAACTTCGGCGACTCTGTCTCGACATCGTTGGATAAAGTTGGCCGCGTCGTCGCTGAACGTTTAGAGATAGGAAAATTTATCAGAGGTCTTTCTTCCACTATCAGCGAAATGGCGGATGCTTTTGCCAAACTCCCAGTTGGAATACAGGGATTTCTTGTGAAAGGCGCATTAATTATGGCATTGATAGGCCCGTTAATTATAGGGTTCGGCCAATTTATGATGGCAATCCATTTCACCGTTCTTGGTTTTGCTACCATTGCTCCGCTGTTTACGGTAATTGCCGTTGGAATAAAAGCCATCATTCCTTTAGCACTTCTCGCAGCTGGAGCCATTAAAGCTTTTGGTGTTGCCCTACTGACTACGCCGATCGGTTGGATCACACTGGGTATCGCCGCTATTGCCGGCGGCGCTTATCTCTTAATCAAAAACTGGACAAAAGTGAAAAGCTTTTTTTCCAATTTATGGCAGGGCATCAAGGCCACATTTGCCAGCGCAGCAGAATACATTATGAATTTGCTGAAACCTTTGATCGACGCCGTCGGCGTTATCGGCGCAGGATTAAATATTGGCAGCAGGCTCCGTAGCGTTATCGTTGACAGGTTTCAACGTGATGAGCGAGCAGATGTAACGCCGGTTCCCCTCGGTCCTGCCGTGCCGGTCGCTAGAAGCCCGGTCTTTCAAAATCAGAAAGTTGATGCAGGCGGCACATTGCATATCAAGATCGATGCTGAAGGCCAGCCTCGCGTTGCGCAGGCCACGCCGAATGACCGCCGTCTCGATTATCGTTTGGATACAGGCTTGGTGATGGGGGCGAACTAATGGCAGATTATTTTCGCGATCTTCGACCAGCCTCCCTTCGCGGCGTTTCATTCGATATCGAAAGTGACGATTCAGAGTTCACCCGCCGCATCGTCCCCCATGAATTCCCCGGAAGAGACGAGCCATATCACGAGGATTTTGGCGCTGCCCCAGACAATTTCACCATCGAAGCTGTTGTTGGTGGTCCTGATTTTATCGCCCGCGCCGATACGCTTGAAAAGGCCATTAAAACACCGGGTCCGGCAACTTTAATTCACCCGCATTACGGCAACCTTCAGGTCATCGTTCTTGGCGGCCGTCGCCGGCAAGCTTCCAATGCAGTCGGCGAAGTTGGTTTCACCATTACATTGCAGAGATTTGGAAAACCGTTATTCCCGACCGCCGCATCCAATACGGCCGCAGGGCTGCTATCATCGAGTCTTAATGCATTCACAGCCGCTGCCTCGGATTTTCGTACGTTTTTTCAGGCAACTGGTCTTCCCGATTTTGTGCTTGAGGATGCCATCTCTCGCAACAATTCTTTTCTAGGCACGCTTTCGGCCGTATTAAACAAAACAGGCATCGTCAAGGAATTTCCTGCGCTCGATGTTCTTTCAGGCACATTTATTGACGAGGCGATCGGCCTATATACGGATCTAATGAATCTGGCTGCTCCGGCAAGAAAACCCATTATCGGCAAGCCATCTGTGAATAGCGGTATTTCCGGCAAGTCTATTGTTAATACCATGGTTCAAACCAGCGCGCCTTCATTATCAAATTCCGCTCCTGCCACAACAGCTAATCAGCTAGCGCGGGAAACGAATGCACAGAGCCTCGACTTTTTTCATCGTCTATCTTCCCTGGCGGCGGGAGTCGGCTCTGTGCGCTTTATTACATTTGAAAGCCGAGAAGAAGCCTTATCTATCAGAGATAGTCTGTCAGATCGTTTATCCACGTTACGTCAGGATGTCGGCGCGGCCGGTCTTGATCAAAGCTGGATCTCTACAGGAGAAATGCTCGCAGCCTTAAACCGGGATATCAATGAAAAAATAGGCCGCCTCCCCAAAACCGTACAAGTGCGCCCCGCTTCGGTTCGATCATCGCTGGCATTAGCAAATCGTCTCTATGGTGACAATCCCAATCAGATCTTTGCCCGCGCTGCCGATATCACCCGCCGCAATGCCGTACGGCACCCCGGTTTTGTACCCCCTAATCCTTTAGAGGTATTAATCGATGTTTAATGCCGCCAATCAACCATCTGTCTCTTATGCCCTGATAATCAACGGGCAGAAGTGGGAGGTATGGAAAGAAATCCGCCTGACACGCTCGATTGAGCGGATGAGTGCCGAATTTCAGGTTGGCCTTACCCAAAAGCCAGAGGAAGGGTTTTTATCATCCGCCATCCATGCTGGATTGCCTGTGCAAGTTGAGATTAACGGTGAAACTGTTCTCGATGGTTATATCGACAATGCATCACATAGCTACAATGAACGCGACGCCAGAATAGCAATTGCAGGGCGTGATAAAACCGGGGATCTGATTGACTGCGCCGCCAGTGTCGATGGCCCTTTCGAATTCAATAACCATAAGCTGGAAAAGGTCATTGAAAAAATCATCAAGCCTTATGGCATCAATCTAGTCGTTGAGGCGGATACAGGTGCAGCATTTAAGCGCATTGCTATCCAGCCCGGTGAAACCGCCTATGAATTTATCGAGCGCATTTGTCGTTATCGTGCTGTGCTGCCAATATCCAATGGCATAGGTGGCCTCGTTCTTGTTAAGCCAGGCACTGACAAATCGCCTGGCCGCCTTATTTACGGCCAAAACATAAAATCAGGTCAAGTTTCGAATGACTGGTCTAAACGCCATAGCCTTTATGTCGTTAAAGGCCAGGCAGAGGGATATGATGAAACCACCGCCTCCGAAGTCAGCAGCGGGGAGGGCCGCGCCCGCGATGAACTGGTGACGCGCTATCGCCCAACCGTCATTACCGCTGAAAGCCAAGGCTTTAATCAAACACTGCAAGAACGCGCGCGCTGGCAGAGAAACGTGGCGCGCGCCCGTGCCAACACTGCTTCTTATGATGTCGTTACTTGGTACGCCGATCCGGATGCGCAGATTTTGTGGAAACCAAACACGCTTGTGCAGGTCATCGATCCCGCGCGCACGATCAGCCGCGAAATGTTGATCGTATCCACATCATTTTCCCGCGATAATTTGGGGACAATTTCAACACTCGATCTGGCGATTCCTGAAGCATACGAGCTTCAGGCAGAAAAAGAGCCGGATAGCGATGATATTTTGGGGGAGGGTTAATGTCGCCGTCCTTTGATAAAGCCGTACAATCTTTAAGAAACCGCATCTACCTTCTTATTGGCCGGGCAGTGCTGGCGGCGGTAAATGACAAGGGCGGCCGTCAGCGCGTCCAATTTACCGCCCTTAAAGGTGAGATTAAAGACGCTGTTGAGCGCGTGCAGCAGTACGGCTTCACCTCTGTTCCACTGCCAGGTGCGCAAGTTATTTTTGCATCTATCAGCGGCAACCGCGATCATCCCATTGCCTTATCTGTTGATGATCCGCGTTATCGTCTCAAAAATCTCGAACTTGGTGAAGTGGCCTTATATACAGATGAAGGCGATTCCATCATTCTTAAACGCAACCGTACGATCGAGATAACGACACAAACACTGCTTGTTAAAGCCTCTACAAAAGCGCGCTTTGAGACCCCGCAAATGGAATGTACCGGGGAGATCATCGACCGGGTTGATAGCGATGGACAATCCATGCAAAGCATGCGCGAAACATATAATGGTCACGTCCACCCGGAAAACGACTCCGGCGGGCCTACATCGGTTCCCAACCAGCAGATGGGAGTGTGACCATGAAATTCGAAGTCCTTCAACATGGTGATATCGATCTCGCACTGGGTCTATCCGGATTGCTCAAAGACGAAGGATTGCGCACGGCCATCATCGTCAGCTTGATGACGGATCGCCGCGCAGAGCCGGATGATCGCCTACCCGAAGATGCGGGAGATAATCTTTCCAGCAATCTGCTTCCCCCCGATCGGCGTGGCTGGTGCGGCGATGCTTTGGCCGAAACGCCTGGCGCACGAGTCGGGTCAAGACTGTGGTTGCTACACCGGGAAAAACAAACAGAAGAAACCCGCCGCCGTGCCATTGCCTACATAGAAGAAAGCTTACAGTGGCTAATCGATGACCGACATGCGGCCGATATCGAAGTTAAGGCACAATGGTCAGCGATCGGGCGACTTGACGCTTCCATCGTGATTGAGCTGATCAACGGCGGTCGTTTTTCGCTCGATCTGAACAATATTACCGGAGAAATCTATGTCGTTTAATCGGCCAACACCCAAAGAGATATTGCGCCGGCTAGAGGTTGAGATCAACGCTACCTTTCCCGGTGCAGACGCGCGCCTTCCTCAATCTGTTGAAGCTTTTCTTGCACGCATAATAGCCATGGCATCGCATGAGATGTTCGGTTACCTGGATTATATTTCCAAACAGATTCTACCTAGCACTGCGGAAGAAGAATTTCTCCATCGACATGGTACAACTTGGAGAGTTCTTCGTAAAACTCCATCGCCTGCCTCTGGTTTTGTTACTTTTCACGGCGCCAACGGCAGCACAATCCAAGCGGGTTCTATCCTTCTCCGCGCAGACAATGTCGAATATGTGCTCGATGAGGATACAACAATCAATGCCGGCAACGCCACAGCTACCGTTACAGCAATAACGCCCGGCGCATCCGGCAATGCGGTTATTGGTGTAAAAATGAGCCTTGTCAGCCCGGTGGCAGGCGTTCAGTCGGAAGCGGTTGTTGCGGACGATGGGTCTGGCAACGGGTTGACCGGAGGAGCCGACATTGAGCCAGAAACAAATTATCGTGACCGAATTCTAGATCGTATTCAACACCCTCCGCATGGAGGCGCTGCACATGATTTCATCGCATGGGCATTAGAAGTCCCTGGCGTTACCCGCGCCTGGGTCTATCCTCTCCAGTATGGCCTTGGCACGGTTGGCCTCACATTCGTGATGGATAATAAAGCAGGCTCGATCATTCCATCGGCCGGCGAGGTGGCCAGCGTACAAAATTATATCAATGATCGGCGATTAATTACGTCCGACATCACCGTGTTTGCACCGACACCAACGCCAGTGGATTTTGAAATCCATTTGAGACCCAATACAATTGCCGTTCAAAATGCCATTAAAGCCGAACTGGAAGATTTTTTCCGCCGCGAAGCAAAGCCGGGCGGCACATTGTATCTGTCACGCATTCAAGAGGCCATCAGCACGGCCGTGGGCGAATTCAACCACAACCTGACCCATCCAGCTGGTGACGTTGAAATGCCTTTTGGGGAGATGCCGGTCGTCGGGGCCTTTACATGGGATGATCTGCCATGAACCGCGATTCCTACCTTACATTTTTGCAATCTCTTTTACCACCCGGCCCCGCCTGGACGCGAAACAGGCATGCGGTTATAACGCGTGTTCTCAATATTATCGCAGGGGAACTAGCGCGCCTCCATCTTCGAGCCGACAACCTGATCGATGAGAGCGATCCACGCACGACGCTCGAAATGCTGGAAGATTGGGAGAGAGTGGCCGGATTGCCTGATTTGTGCGCCGGCATCCCAGAAACCCTTCAAGAACGACATCTGTCACTTGTTCAAAAAATTACGGCACGCGGCGGTCAATCAAGAGCATATTTTATGTCTGTCGCCCAAAGCCTTGGTTATGAAGTAAAGATCGATGAATACAAACCGTTTATCAGCGGCATCAGCCGATGCGGTGATATTTTGAACGGCGGCCATGACGTTCGGTATTATTGGCGCGTCAGCGTTGTTGAGCCGCGTGTGACGTGGTTTAGAACAGGCCTTAGCCGGTGCGGTGAAAAGCTGATGAGCATCCGCCGCGCCGAAGATCTTGAATGCATCCTGAACCGCCTGAAACCCGCCCACACTAATCTTATTTTTGCTTACGAAGGAGTGTAAACCATGAAATATATCGCCCCCATCGGCGCGGCCGATCCTAACGACCCTTATGTTGACGGAAACCCCGGTACTGGCACAGAAGGCTCGGCAGTGCCAGCCGCCGCAATCGAGCACCCAATGCGTGAAATTGTTTCAGCTATCACTGCTGCAGGGCTATCGCCAGATGAAAACAATCTTACGCAACTTATCGATGCGATAGAAATCCTATCAGGACATAAGAGAATCGGCGAGCCGTTCGCCCTTTGGGATCATTTAGATGGCGTTGTTGCCCCAAGCAATAGTGGATCAAAAAAATATATAAAGCTCACTGCAGGTCTGACAGGTGATGGTGAGTACAATGAAGGATTACTTATCAACGAATCCATTACAGGCGCTTCTCCTTTAATCATTGCCACCGCAGAAATTTCTATAGGTCCGCTGGCCGGAGAAAATATATATCTTCTCAATACGATGGAAGCATTCCTTCGAGCTAGAGGCACAAGTGGTGAGCATCAGTTTGATCAAATGCAAAGAATAACAGGTAGATTCCGCTCAAACGTAGGCACGGGCGGTGCCGTTTCAGCATCAGGCGCGCTGTCGGATGTTGTAGCAGCTTTTCCTGATGGATGGGCTATCTCGCAATCCACTGGTGGCACAAGAGCGCTTGATTTTAATTCAGCAAACTCACCGAACGCGCGCGTTTCTGAAACCACAGAAGGTGAAACAAGAAGCAAAAACATTTCAGCAACTTTTTACATGAGGATCGTATAAAATGCCCTTTGCAACAAACAACAAAATAAGCACAACAGAATTTCCTGGTGCTATCGAAATTACAGATGAAGAATACAAAGAAGCCCTTTTAGCACTCGTAAATGGGCAAAAAGTGACCTTACAGAAAAATAAACTTTTTATATTGAGCATTGAAATGCGCACCGTATATAGCAAAGAAGATAAAAGCATACTAGAAATTCATCAGAATGAAGACATTCCAAGCGGTTACACCGATCTTGTACCTTTAAGCACGGACCATGAATGGGTAAACAATTCATGGGTTATTACACCAGAGAAACAAACAGAGATACAGCGACGGGAGATTATTGAGAATATTGAGAATTTGGAGTCACAACAAACCGCCCGACGAATTAGAGAAGCAACTCTAGAAATTGATGGCGGTTGGTTGGATGACTTGGAAAGTCAGATATCTGCATTGCGCAATCAACTGTCGAATTTATCATGATATTACTTATCATCCTTACATTTTCTTTTGTGGGCGGATGGCTGTCGCGTATGTGCGGCGGAGCGCCGCCAAAGATGCCGTGGGGATTGGACCAGTGGCTTTATGCCCTGCCATACCTGTTGATCTCGCTGCCCGCCGCCCTCACGCTGGCTACCGTCCTGAGCGTGAAAAAAGAAAATCGTAAATACTTTTGGGCGATTGTTTGGGCGATTGCTCTGTTGCCGTATGCAGGCGCATTTATCGGCAAGCGCACCGGTCACGGCGGGGGGATGGATTTGGCGACAAATAATAAGGAGCCAGATGACGGCCGCGAACCGGAAAAACTTGAATATTTGATCCTGTGGCTACACGGCAAGATTCCCCAATATTGGTATGATGCGCTGTTGCTCGCGATTACGGGCCTTGCTGTCACATTGATCGCCGGCGTGATGATGTCGTTCATCAATCCGCTTTGGGGCGCTGTACTGGCTCTTTCCGGCCTGACAAAAGCCCCTGCCTATATGATCGGCCATTTAATTTACCCAAACCAGCGCGGGCGTGGCATTCCCTATCTTGACCACGCGACCGCGATCGGTGAATTCCTAACCGGCTTTTTTGGTTATGGTATTCTGGCAATTACGTTCATTGCCGTCTTTATGGGAGGGTTTTAATGACGAATAAAGCCCCCAGCGCCAAGCCCATTTTGATGTGGATCAAGCCCGACGATCTGCACATCAATGAAAAATACCAGCGCGCCGTCAGCACAAAGCGCGGCATGGCGGTCATTAAAAATATCGCCGAGAAATTCGATTGGGCTTTGTTTTTGCCGATCGCCGTCACGCGCCGTGAGGAAGGCGGTTACTGGGTGATTGACGGCCAACATCGCGTCCTGGCCGCGCGCCGGATTCCTCTTGATGAGGTTCCGGCCGTCGTTCTCGATATCAAAGGCACAAGGGCACAGGCCTGTGCTTTCGTTGGCATCAATGCCCAGCGCGTCAATATGCATGCTCTTGCCATTCATCACGCTATGGTTTCCGCCGGCGACGAACTTGCTGTGAGGCTTCATAAATGCTGCGAGATTGCCGGTGTTTCAATTCCCCGCTATCCCAAGCAGGTCACCATTATGAAGCCGCATGAAACGCTCTCTGTGGCCAACCTGAAATCGGCCATGAAGATACATGGCGATGATGCCCTGATCTGGGCGCTGCGCATATTGCGTGCGGCCTATCCCAATGAAGCAGGATATATCAGCGGTGGGTACATCCGTGTCCTGGCGAGCTTTTATAGCCGTCATGCCGATCATCCGATCCATGAGGACACGGTCATCATGCTGGTCGGTGAAAATATGGTCACAGATTTCTTCGATGAAGAGCAATCCAGCGTGCCGCGCATCACGGCGGCCGTACAAGGCCTCACTGAACGGTATAACCAGGAAAGACCACAGGGAAAGCGTGCCTTACCGGAATATCTGCAAGAACGGGAGATAGCTTGATGCCCTGCTATTTCGGATACGACAGTCAAGGAAATAAGTTTCATATTCGCGGCAATCTCGGACCACACTGCGCTGAATGCGCAGATGTAGGCATCAATCTTTGCGATTACCCGGTCGGTGGCGGAAAAACTTGCGACCGTGCTATTTGCAACCAGCATTCTAATTTGATCGCCGAGAATATGCATTACTGCAATGCACATTTTGCTGTTTATAAAGCTGAAAATCCTGATCTTTTCACTAACGTTTTAACTCCATTTAAAAGGGACGAATCCATGCCACCATAACCAGCATTGAAAACGTGGGGCTTATCAATATTAACCGGCCTTACGGCCATCCGACCTTCCAGCGAAGGCGGATGAAGACGAAAGAACTACCATGAAAACTGCTCTCCAACCCGTTACCCCGACCAAACCTGTTGCTCCCTATATCGGCGGCAAGCGCTATCTCGCCAAAACCATCATCCAGCATATCAACACCATTCCTCACGCCACTTATTGCGAGGCTTTTGTCGGGATGGGCGGTGTTTTTCTGCGCCGCGACCACCGACCGAAAGCCGAAGTAATCAATGACTACAGCAAGGACGTCGCCAATCTCTTTCGGGTGCTGGAGCACCATTATTTGCCCTTCATTGAGCTGATCCGCTGGAAACTGACCACCCGCGCTGAGTTCGAGCGGCTGGCGATCACAGATCCCACCACCCTGACAGATTTGCAACGTGCGGCACGATTCCTATACCTGCAGCGCCTTGCCTTCGGTGGCAAAGTATCGGGCAAGAATTTCGGCGTTGACGTAACCGGCGGTGGCCGTTTCAACATCACCAAGCTTATCCCCATGCTGGAGGACGTTCACGAACGGCTTGCCGGCGTGGTCATTGAATGTCTGGATTATAAGGAATTTATCAGACGGTACGATCGGGATACTACCCTGTTTTATCTTGATCCGCCATATTACGGAAACGAAGGAGACTACGGACACGGGCTGTTCAACCGGGACGAATTCACCGCCATGGCAGAGCTTTTAAAGGGAATTAAAGGCACCTTCATTTTGTCCTTAAATGACCGCCCTGAAGTGCGAAAATTGTTTAAGGGCTTCAATATATATAAAGTGAAAACACTGTATACGCTGGCCGGCCGAGGCCATGCCAAGCCGGTTGGAGAAGTGCTGATTAGCAACGTCAAATTAAAGGGGATCAAGGCTTGAGGACGTTTTCATATTCTGACGCCTTGGAAAACCGGGCTTTTAGACTTGGAAAGGGGGTAGGTAGGGCGTCCGACAGGGTGGTTTTTTAGCTTTTGCTAATTCTCAAACCATCTGTCGTGAGTACTCAAACCATGTGTCGCGCTACA